>DASQFK010000063.1:0-4541 GCA_035633175.1 Methylotenera sp. | reverse complement strand
TTTTTTGATATTCCTGTAGATAATATTTACGCTACGCCCATTTTGCTAGCCGATTTATTACTGCAAAATCATGACAACTTAATGGTGGTGTCACCAGATGTTGGCGGTGTAGTACGTGCGCGTGCATGTGCTAAGCAATTAGGTTCAGATTTAGCGATTATTGATAAACGTCGCCCAAAACCAAACGTGGCTAAAGTCATGAATATCATTGGTGATGTGGCTGGCCGCACCTGCGTGATTATGGATGACATGGTGGACACGGCAAATACGCTTTGCGAAGCTGCCGCGGCGTTAAAAAATCATGGCGCCAAAAAAGTATTAGCTTATGCTACTCACCCAGTATTATCGGGCGGTGCAGCGGAGCGCATTATGAATTCAGAATTAGATGAATTAGTGGTCACTAACACCATTCCACTTGGCTTAGAATCAGCCAATTGTACGAAAATCCGCCAATTAAGTGCGGCTGAGTTGTTAGCGGAAACCATACGTAGAATTAGCTGTGAAGATTCAGTATCTTCACTGTTTATGGATTAATAATTTACTAAATCAACACTAACTTCGTCGTTTTCGCCTCGCCGTACTATTCGTACTGTCTTCGGCTCAACTTCTTGTTAATGTTAATTTATTAAAATTAGTTTATATATAATTAGTTTTTAACCCTGCAGACTGGTCGCGGTATGCAGATTTTAGTGTAGTACTTAAATAGCAGTAAATTAGGAGTAACAAAATGTCTATCGAAATCAATGCAGCAAAACGTGATGCAAAAGGTACGGGTGCGAGCCGCCGTCTTCGTCACGCAGGCACAGTGCCAGGTGTAGTATATGGTGGTGGTAAAGAAGCATTTCCACTAGAAATCAACCATAAAGAATTGTTCTTGCAATTCCGTCATGAAGCTTTCCATGCGTCAATCTTAACGCTTATTTTAGATGGCAAAAAAGAAAGCGTATTGCTACGTGACTTTCAAATGCATCCAGTGCGTAACACCATTCAACACATTGACTTTCAACGTGTTAGCGCAACTGAAAAAATCCACGTTAAAGTACCTTTCCACTTCATCAATGCTGACATCGCTCCTGGCGTTAAAGTAGGCGGCGGTATCGTGGCACACATCTTGACTGAAGCTGACGTAAGCTGCTTGGCAAAAGACTTGCCAGAGTTCATTGAAGTTGATGTATCAGGCCTTGAAATTGGTCAGTCAGTGCATCTTTCAGAAGTTAAATTGCCTAAAGGTGTTGAGTTCGTACAATTAGCGCATGATAACGATGCAGCAGTTGCAGCGATTGCTAAAACACGCGGTAGTGTTTCTGATGACGCAGCAGATGCTGCAGTTGCAGCAGACGCAGCGGCTGAATCCGCTACCCCAGCAGCTTAAGTTTAGTTGCATGAAAAATAACGCGCGCTTTTATCATAAAGTGCGCGTTTTTTATTTACACTAAGCACAATGAACGGCATTAAACTATTAGTTGGCCTCGGCAACCCTGGCGACAAGTATGAAGCTACGCGTCACAACGCTGGCTTTTGGTGGCTGGATCAACTGACCGCCTCAACCAATAGCAAGCCAGCTTTAGACAGTAAGTTTTTTGGCATCGCTGGAAAATTGAACCCGACAGCAGACACCTGGTTACTCAAACCAACCACCTTCATGAATGCCAGCGGCAAAGCAGTTACAGCCTTGGCAAACTATTACAAGATTCTGCCTGAGCAGATTTTAGTAATTCATGATGAATTAGACCTACCACCGGACACCGTTAAACTTAAAAAAGGCGGCGGACATGGCGGGCATAACGGCTTAAAAGATATTGTAGCAGCACTCGGCACACCAGATTTCTGGCGTTTGCGTTTAGGTATTGGCCACCCGGGTGATCGCAACGAAGTCATCAACTTCGTATTAAAAGCCCCAACAAAAGATGAACAAAGTGCTATCAATCATAGTATTGATGACAGCATACAAGTAGTGCCGCACCTGTTAAGCGGTGACTTTGAAACTGCAATGTTAAAATTGCACACTAAGAAATAAGTGTTTTTACTTTAACTTACGGCTTTTTCCAATCAGATTTGACGCCTACTTGTTTAATATAAGTCATAGGCGTAGAGGATGAAGAGATGAAGGCAGTACGTTAAGTACGACAAATCGATGAAGACGAATACAACGCAGTTATTGCGTTAAAGATGAACTGGAAAAAAGATGAAATGCGGAATTGTTGGCTTACCTAACGTAGGGAAATCTACCTTATTCAATGCAATTACCAAAGCTGGTATTGCGGCAGAAAACTATCCGTTCTGCACCATTGAGCCTAACGTAGGCATTGTAGAAGTGCCAGACACGCGCTTACAACCGCTTATTGATATTGTTAAACCACAAAAAGTACAGCCTGCTATTGTAGAATTTGTAGACATTGCCGGCTTGGTTGCAGGCGCGTCAAAAGGTGAAGGCTTAGGTAATAAATTCCTCGCTAACATCCGCGAAACGGACGCAATTGCCCACGTAGTACGCTGTTTTGAAGATGGCAACGTGATTCACGTATCCAACAAAATTGACCCAATGTCAGACATTGAAGTCATCAATACTGAGCTAGCACTGGCTGACATGGAAACCGTAGAAAAAACCATGCAACGTGAAAGCAAAAAAGCAAAAAGTGGCGACAAAGACGCTATCGCTTTAGTCGCATTGCTAGAAAAAGTATTGCCCTGCTTAGATCAAGCCAAAGCTGTGCGTACCTTAAACTTGGATGATGACGAATTACAGATTCTTAAACCATTGTGCTTAATTACGGTAAAACCTGTCATGTATTTAGCCAACGTAGATGAAGCTGGCTTTGAAAATAACCCACTATTAGATAAAGTAGTCGCACTCGGCAAAGCAGAAAATGCACCTGTGGTATGCATTTGCGCAAAAATTGAAGGCGAAATCTCTGAACTAGAAGATGAAGATAAATTGTTATTTTTAAGCGAATTAGGCCAAGATGAGCCTGGCTTAAATCGTGTGATCCGCGCCGCTTACGACTTATTAGGCCTACAAACCTACTTCACCGCAGGCGTGCAAGAGGTACGCGCTTGGACAGTGAAAAAAGGTGCAACTGCTCCACAAGCCGCTGGTGTAATTCATACAGACTTTGAACGCGGCTTCATTCGTGCAGAAGTCATTCAATACGACGAATACGTTAAGAACAAAGGCGAACAAGGCTCAAAAGAAGCTGGCAAGATGCGTCTAGAAGGCAAAGAGTACATTGTGCAAGATGGTGATGTGATGCATTTTAGGTTTAATGTTTAGTATAGTAAGTTCAATATATTGCTTAGTTAAATTTAGTGAATAAAACACAAACTAACTTTGACAATTTGGCGCTAAAACACTAGAATTGCGCCCTTGCTGAAATTTAAAGCAAACCAGTTTAAACGGTGATGTAGCTCAGCTGGTTAGAGCACAGGATTCATAATCCTGGGGTCGAGGGTTCAAGTCCCTCTTTCACCACCACTACATGGTGTCACAAAGTATCGTAACACCTCTAAAAGCCCCGTAGTTATTTACTTCGGGGCTTTTTATCGCCTCAGACCATCGCACGACGCTCCTTGACATACCCCAACTATTTGGGGTAACTTTGTGGGGTAACTCTAATTTTTGAGTTTTTTACTTCGAAAGTTACCCCAAAATGGCTCTTACAAACACCGCTATACAGAACGCAAAACCCTCTGACAAGCCTTATAAACTCTATGATACAGACGGTTTATTCATGCAAATTACCCCTGCTGGGGGTAAGTGGTGGCGGTTTAAGTATCGTTTTGAGGGCAAAGAAAAACTACTCTCACTTGGAACATACCCTGATATATCGCTAAAGCAAGCCAGAGACAAGCGCGATGACGCCAGAAAGCTGATAGCCAATGATCAAATTGACCCTAGTGAAAAACGGCAAAAAATTAAAGCAGAGAAAAAACTCAACTCTGCGAATAGCTTTGAGTTGGTTGCGCGTGAATGGTGGAGCACTCACATGAAAAATAAAGCCGAGACTCACAAAGATAAAGTGATCAGACGCTTCGAGCTCTACTTATTCCCTTGGATTGGCAACGTACCAATTGCCGACATAACCGCCCCTCAACTACTTCAAGTAGTTAAGCGTATAGAAAACCTCAATAAGCTAGAAACTGCTCACAGAGCACTGCAAACTGCTGGCCAAGTATTTCGCTATGCTGTACAAACAGGTCGCGCCGTCCGTGACGTCACTTACGACCTGAAAGGCGCTTTACCTGCAACCACAACAAAACACATGGCCGCCTTTACCGACCCAAAAGACATAGCCGAACTACTACGCGCAATCGACGGGTTTAACGGTACTTTAACCGTTCAATGCGCACTTAAGCTTTCACCCCTAGTTTTTGCCAGACCAAGCGAACTTAGACAAGCTAAGTGGAGTGATATTGATTTAGATGCAGGCGAATGGCGCTATGTGGTAAGCAAAACAAAAACAGACCATTTAGTTCCATTATCCAAACAAGCCGTTGAAATTTTAAAAGTAATGCACCCTTTGTCTGGTCACAGAGAATATGTA
>DASQFK010000062.1:0-7048 GCA_035633175.1 Methylotenera sp. | reverse complement strand
GATAACTTTGCCCCAGAATTTTTGGAACAATTACAGCATGATGCAGTATTGCTAGATGAATTAGTAGAGTCTTGGGGAGACGTTAAAGACGACCCTAAACTTAAAGAATTCTTGGCAAAATTGGGTGATGGGTTCCTGAATCCAAAAACTAACCATAACGGTAAATTGGTCATATTCTCAGAATCAAAAGATACTGTTACTTATCTAAGTAAAGCATTAGTAGATGCAGGCAGAGAAGATGTATTAGTCATTAGCAGCGAAAATCGCCGCGAGAAATATGACACAATTGTTGAAAATTTTGATGCAAACTATCCTTCGGAAATTGATAAACAGAAAGGCAAAGAGCAAAAAAATGAGTACAACATTATTATCACCACTGAAGTCCTAGCAGAAGGTGTAAACCTGCATCGCGCTAACGTAGTCATCCATTACGATACCCCTTGGAATTCAACCAAATTGATGCAGCGTATTGGGCGGGTTAATCGTATTGGCACCTCAGCCAAGCAAATATATAACTACGTATTTTATCCATCAGCCCAAGGCAATGAGCAAATCAAACTCACACAAACTGCCTTCATGAAAATTCAGGCTTTTCACGCAACATTCGGCGAAGACAACCAAATTTTCTCAACTGATGAAATTATGGATGAAAGCAAATTATTTAACGGGGAATACAAAGAAGCTGAAGATGAACGTTTGAAATATCTGCACGAATTACGTCAGTTTAAAAAAGAAAATCGTGCCTGGTTTGAAAAAATCAGAAAGTTACCCATGAAAAGCCGCACTGGCCGCATCGCAAAAGATTCTGGTCGGCCAGAAATTGCCAATGGTACGGCAGCATTCTTAAAAACCTCACATAAATTAGAGTTTTATTGGATTGAAGAATCCAAACCAACAGAAATTACTCCACTTGAGGCCTTTAGGCTTTTTAAAGCTGAGCAAGAAGAAAAGCCAGCCGCATTAATTGAGCAGCACCATGAGCACGTTCAACAAGCGTTAAATCATTTTGAGCAGATTGAGCAAGATTATGCACTTGAAGTTGGTGAACCAATAGCACTTGGTGTTAAGGCAATGCGAGTGAAAAAGTTCTTAGCAGATTTAGCCAAACTACCTATCTCTACAGAGAAGCAACAAGACCATATCAAAAAACTCGTTGCGCTAATCGAAATTGGTCGATATACCAAGCTGCCAGACAAAATTGATAAGGTATTAAAGGCTGCTAAAAAAGGCTCGATGAGCCCACCACAACTGTTACTACAGGTGGATTTAATAGCAGCAGAATACAATGTTAAAGATGATGAAATAAGCAAAGCAGGCGGTGCCGTATTTGCAAAACCACAACTTATATTATCAGAATCGTTTAAGTAAACCATGGCTACCCCAGAACAAAAACAAGCAGAAAAAATTGCCGCAGCACAAATCATATTAAAATCTGAATACAACAACACACGTTGGAAAGCATTTTTAAGTGAACTGTTTAAGAGCAGTAACTTCTTTAGCAACCCAACATTATTGCCAGGTATTAATAGCTCCATTGCAAGTCAAGCGCTTCAGATTGGTAGCATTACAATTAACGAAAGCGGCATTGCTCGAAACATAGCAGTATATGAAGTAAAGCTTGCCGAAAATGTAGTGTTAGAGCGTAATCGCGTAGGCTTACGCAATTTGTTAAAACCACATTGGAAAGAACAAGACGCAGCTTTTATTGTTTACCACCATCCACAAGCTAAAAGCTGGCGCTTTAGCTATGTGTCAGAGCTTAAGAAGTTTAATGAAGCTGGCGAATATGTTGCTAACAATACTGAGCCTAAGCGCTACACCTATGTATTAGGCGAAAATGAGTCTTGTCGCACCGCAGCAATACAATTTAGCAAGCTTCAAGAAAAAGCAAATAATGCAACGCTTGATGATGTAAAAGAAGCCTTCTCTGTAGAGAAAATGTCCGATGATTTCTTCAAGGAATATAAAGAACACTACCAAGATTTTGTGCAATTTTTAACTGGTAAGCGCTTAGAAAAAGTCTCTGGCAAATGGGAAGAAGTTGTTAAGCATGCACCTAACGCTCAACTCATTAGCATTTTCAATAACAATGAAAAAGACGTGCGCGACTTTTGTAAAAAGTTGCTTGGCCGTATTGTATTTTTATATTTCATACAAAAGAAAGGCTGGCTTGGAGTACCAGTCAAAGATGACTGGGGCAAAGGCAACTATAACTACCTAAGTGAGTTATTTAAGAACTGCCGCAACCCAGCTATTTTTTACAGTGAATATTTAAGTAAGTTATTTTTTGACACATTAAATCAACAACGCCCTAACGATACCATTGAAATTATCCCAGGCGAGCCGTGCCGCATACCATACCTAAACGGTGGTCTATTTGAAGAAGATGATCAGAACCATCGCAACTTAGTGCTTGAGGCTAAGTTATTCAGAGATTTATTTACGTTTTTTGATCAATATAACTTCACCATTTACGAAGATGATCCTAACGACCATACCGTAGCAGTTGACCCTGAAATGCTAGGACATATATTTGAGAATTTGCTTGAAGATAACAAAGACAAAGGCGCATTTTACACGCCAAAAGAAATTGTGCACTACATGTGCCAAGAAAGCCTAATTGAGTACCTCACCACCTGGTTTGAAGGCCAAGGCTACACAGTGCAGCAAGATAGTTTTATAAGCTTTAACCATCCTGCCCAAACTAGCTTCATATCGGCTAACGATGGTCGCGCAGGGCAAGGTGTATTAGAAATTACACAAACATCACCACCAGCAACAAAACATATTAACCGCAGCATTATTGAAAAGCTGCTTAAAAAGCAATTAAGCGATGATGATAAACAGGCTATTATTCAGCATGCACATAGCTTTAATAAAGCATTAGACGATGTAAAAATCTGCGACCCCGCAATTGGTTCTGGTGCTTTCCCCATGGGATTATTGCTAGAAATTTTTACTGCTAAGCAAACCATTTATGCATTTACGCACAGCGACTTAACTAGCTTTGAGCCCGCCAAAGTAAAACTCAACATAATTCAAAATAGTATTTATGGTGTAGATATTGAGCGTGGCGCAGTAGATATTGCACGCTTACGTTTTTGGTTGAGCTTAGTAGTAGATGAGCCAGCGCCACAGGCTTTACCTAATTTAGATTATAAAATTGTAGTTGGTAACAGCTTAATCAGTAAGTTGGGCGATGACATTATCGAGATTGATTGGGATATTAAGAAAAATACTACTTTAGATATTTTTGGTGAACAAGAAACCAAAAGCATTCAAAACATACTTAGGCAAATAACTAGCCTTCAAAAAGAATTTTTTAATCCTAATGCTAGTAAAAAAGATCAAGCCGCCAAAATACGTGATTTAAAAATTGATTTGCTGATTGAGCAGCTCAATTTAATGATCAACAGTAAAGGTATTGCAACTAAACCTGCTGGTAATACCAAAGCGGCAATAGCTCAAACTGAGCGATATATGCAAACTGAAGGTTGGAAACAGCAGATAAAAAAACTTTTATTACTTAAAACACAACATAACAAATCTCTGGAGTTTTTTGATTGGCAGTTAAATTTTGCTGAGGTTTTAAATAAAGATGTGGAGGGTAGAAGTGGTTTCGATATTGTAGTTGGCAACCCACCGTATAAGATACTTACACAAAATAATACACATGGTATTGATCTTAAAGTTTATTTGACAAACTATATGTCAATTAGAAATGCTTCAAGTAAAAATATTTACACACTCTTTATTGAAAAAGGTATAAATCTTTTAACTCAAAAGGGCAAACTATCATACATAGTACCTGAGGGACTTTTTGTAACGAGGAGCTATGAGGAATGTGTAAAAATACTCAACACAGAAGGATATACACAAGCTGTAGTGACTTTTACCAATTATGTTTTTGAAAGTGCTGTTACAGGGAACATTATTTTCAGGTTTTCAAAAGGTGATGTTGGACTTACAAAGAAATTTCATTTTGATCAAAATTACACTCTAAACGCAATTACTGAAGGTGATAATTCCATTTTTAGAAAAATTGAAAGTTTATCTGTACCATTAAACAGCGTAGCAATGACCTTTAAAGGCATGGTTGTTAAAGACAGAGAGAAAGTAATAGCAGATGAGCCTTTGAATAAAAAACATATTTTTTTACTCGGGAAAAGTATATCTAAGTGGAATATAAATAAAAAATGGTTCACAAATTATGAAGAATTAGAAATTATCGGAGGCACAAAAAAACTTGTTAAGCACAACACCTACCCTAGGGTATTAATTCGTAGAACTGGTGATAACCTTTGTTGTGCTTATTTGGACGAACCCGCATTGACTGAGAGCACTTTATATTCCACTTGGTCAACTTCCCCTTTAATAAGTACTAAGGTGTTGTATGGCATCCTTAACTCTAGGTTACTAAACTTCTTTAATCATGAAAGAAATATTACTAACCAACAAGGATTCCCACAAATATTAATGACGGATTTAGAATCTTTACCGGTTTGCATTCCGTCAAAAAGTGTTTCAACACTACTCGAAGATTTAATTGATAAGATATTAAATGATTCGCAAGTTAGGCAAAATTTTTCTTCGATTGAGCGGACTATTGACAGTATAATTTACAGATTATACGGCCTGTCTTTTGACGATGTGAAGTTGGTCGAACCAGATTACTCAATATCAGAAGCTGAATATAACGCTATAAATGCTTAGCTTCTGATTATTTTTTAAAGTCGCATTGAATGCCTTGCATGTAACTTGACAACAAAGTTTCAGCAACTTCCAAACCGTTTTCATTGCCAGATAGTGATTTTGCCATTTGTAGCACAAGACTTTCTTTTTTATTTTCTAATAGTGCCGCTACTGCTTTAATTGTGCTTTCATTTGCAATAGCTGCTACATCATAACCAAGAAGCCAAGCCCCCATATGATCTGGATTGTAATTCATAGACTCCATAACATCTGGTTGTGGTACTTCATATATTCTGTCTGTGTTACCAGCTTCATGGTATGTGCGTAGCAGTGTAAGTAAATCTATAGCATCTTTATTTTCAGTGGCTGTACCACGTTCAGACCATGCAAATATTTTTAATATAGCCAGCCCTGCCAGAGAGACTACTTTAATTGTCAAATTGGCGTTGAGTTCTACAATTAGTGCAGATTCAAGCGCCTCTTGATAGCCGCTCACGCTCATCACCACATCCATATCAGGTGGCCATGCAATTCTATTTTCAGTATCTTGCACGGCACCAAATGGGATAATGTCTACAATAAACTCGCGCTCAATTAAACTGGATTTATAGAGCAGCCTTTGTCTTTCCTTGGGCAATTCCCTAAATTTGCCGGTGGCAATCAAGCTTTGCTTAATTTGGTTATATTGATCCCAGCTTTCAACAACAAGCGCAAAATCAATATCACCTGTTGCTCGGCCAGGGTTTAAACCATGTATATTTTCTAGCAAAATCACTTTTGCTTGAGCGCCAACCAGTAGTAACTCTAACCCTAGAGTTTTACTCACTTTCTCAATTTCATGTACAACCTCAACGGTTAGCACGTCTACTGGCTTGATAGGTTTAATGATATTCATATGGGATAAACCTGTCATGAACCATTTTAGCAACCTCTAAATTACGAGGGTCATTGCTTGCTACAAGATCTGCATATACTAATAAAGCAGGCACTGTCTCAGGCAAAAACTCAGCATCATCAAAATCCCAATAGGCTTCTAATATTTCAATATCACCGTTTGGGTCCGGTACAAGGCGATTATCGACAATTAGTTTACTCATATTCTTTTTCATATCTTTGCCGTGTAAGTACAAAATGAAAAAGTTTGGCTTAAGGTAATTGGTCAGTTTATCTGCGGCCACTTCACCACCCCACTGCGCGTTGTAATTCTTAACATCAAGATTTTTCCACCAATCTAGATTATTTGCTTTAAACCGCTTAGGGTTTAATTTGGGGCGTAACTTGATTGGGTAATTTGTTACCCATTCTTGGATGAGTTTTTTAGCTTGAATAAATACACGATCATTTCTTTTACCTTCGCCTAATGTAAACCCTCGTATAGCTAAATCATTAAAACCCCAACCTACGGCACCAAGTGCAATACCGGCAACTTTAGCAATTTCTCTATAAGGTGCGTTCAACAACTCAGGTTTGCACAGCAACGCAAACACCATACGCAGGTTGGTAGGCGTAAGCGCCTTGTTACCTTTGAAGTAGTTCATCAGATTATTTTGATTTTGATCTAGTTTTTGACCCTTTATCAAAATGAAAAAATCTAGCTCGTTAATATAAGCATTACCTGCCAAGTCAATAAAGTTAAGCCCTAGCTCTTTGCAATTATCTGCGGCTGCTTCTGTCAGTTTGGGGGCAATAAGTAATGGTGCTTTGTTAAACTCTTCTAGCTGATTTTTAACTTGGGCGACTGTAGCAAAACGATCAACATTTTTCACCTCAACTACAAACTCGTAATTTTTGTTGTTATGTGCAATATTAACGTAAGCATCTGCGCGCGCATTCATCGCTGCTGGCTCATACTGAACAACTTCAATATCCAGTCCAGCAGTTTGCCTCAGCGCCTCAATCGCCTGATCAAGCATGTCTTTTTCTTTAATATTATGTAATTTCATTTTGTTCATTTAATTCATTTGTTCACGTTACGTGAACATTACATTAAATTGAACATTGACGTCAACACATTTGTTCAGCTTAATTTACAGTTCACGTAACGTGAACTGTATTAATTTTTGAACAAAGTTAATTCTACCAATTTTAACCATCACTAATACCAGTTACTGACATTAGGTGTAATAAGCATTCGCTTTATATAATTTAAACCACTTGACGTACATGAAAATATAACTTAGCCTATCAACACCTTTGGATAAAGGTGCTTTCGCTGGATAGCGATAATTTTCTCGGATGAGAATAGGTAGGTACAATTTTTAAAGTTAGGCATTTGAAATAAATGGCTGGAAACATCTTTAATATCATACTTCCTCTTTCTCTCCAGACTTTCTAAACTTGAAATATGGAGAAACAA
>DASQFK010000061.1:0-3211 GCA_035633175.1 Methylotenera sp. | reverse complement strand
GTGCTATTTCTATGGATCACTTTTTCAGCGAGCCCGCCAAATGTTTCTAAGCCCAATGACAGCGGAATGACATCAAGCAGCAATAAATCTGCATCACTCTTATTACCCGCCAATACATTGGCTTGAATCGCGGCGCCAAGCGCCACTACTTTGTCTGGGTCTAAATTGGTAAGAGGCGTTTGCTTAAAGTATTCGGCAACTGTTTTGCGTATTTGCGGCATTCTAGTCGCGCCACCTACCATGACTACGCCTTTAATATCTTCGATATTGAGGCCGGCGTCACGCATCGCTTTACGAGTAGGAGAGAGTGTTTTTTGCACTAATGTGGCGGTTAATGCAATGAATTGGTCTGTGCTTAATGTTACGTTAACAAACTCACCATCGCTTAATAAACAGCTGATATTGGCTTCTGCATGTTCTGTGAGCCACTCTTTGGCTTCACGTGCTTTACTGAATAATAGCCTGGTATCGTGCGCATTGCGTGGTGAAAGTTTAGTCGTTTCTAAAATCCAGCAAAAAATACGTTGATCAAAGTCATCACCGCCCAGTGCAGAATCGCCATTGGTAGCGAGCACTTCAAACACACCTTTACTTAACTTAAGTATCGATATATCAAACGTGCCGCCGCCAAGGTCATAAATCACATAGACGCCTTCACTGGCATTATCTAATCCATAAGCAACAGCTGCTGCGGTCGGTTCATTGAGTAAGCGCAATACATTAAGCCCAGCTAGTCTGGCTGCGTCTTTAGTCGCTTGGCGCTGAGCATCATCAAAATAAGCGGGAACAGTAATCACAGCGCCAACCAATTCACCGCCCAGTGCTTTTTCAGCACGAGTCTTGAGGGCTTTTAATATTTCGGCTGAAATCTCTACAGGGCTTTTGATGCCTGCACGAGTTTCGATTTGCACCATTTTGTCATTTGGGGATTCAATACCAGCAGCTTGTTCTACAAAATGATAAGGCAGCATGGCAATATCAATATCTTTTAAACCGCGTCCCATAAAGCGCTTCACTGAAGTAATGGTATTGTGTGGGTCTAGATTTTGCTGCTTGAGCGCATTAAATCCTACGTCTACGGTACCATCTGCAAGATAATGCACCACGGATGGCAATAATGCATGGCCCTGTTCATCGCTTAGTACGCTACTAAGTCCACTGCGCACAGTGGCAACCAAAGAATTGGTAGTACCTAAATCAATGCCAACCGCCAACTTATGTTGATGCGGCGCGGCGCTCATGCCTGGTTCGGAGATTTGCAGAAGTGCCATAGTTTATTATTTACGATATGTTTCTAGTTAAGCTTTTAATAGAGTGCTAATTAAAAGGCAGTTAATTCAGGTCTTCTAGTTTTTCGATTACTTTGTTGATATCTATACATACTTTATCGATAAAAATCAATTTGCGCGTGGCTTCTGTCGCTGCCTGATAATCATGATGTTCGTCTATTAACAAACCGAGTTGGTTATTTAAAACCTTTGCTTCTATCTGCATATCGTGAAGTAAACCATCTAAAGCCGAAATATCATTCGCATTTTTAGCATCGTCAATCGCTTCGCGCCATTCCATTTGCTGCATCAAAAAATCTGCTGGCATTTTGGTGTTGGTTTCTGCAATCGCTTCTATGCCTTGTAGTTCTAGTAAATATTTCGCACGATTAGCTGGCTTTTTGAGCGTTTGGTATGCTTCATTCGCTAATGTTGCTAATTGCATCGACTTTAGCTTCTCGGCTGGTGTTGCGGTTACAAAACGGTCGGGATGAGATTCGGATTGTATTTTGCGGAAATTACTTTCTAGCTTTGCAAGTTCAATGTTGAAATTGGACTCAAGTTCAAACAACTCAAAATAGTTCTGTGTCACACCGTAAAGCTCTCACCGCACCCACATTCGTCTTTAACGTTAGGGTTATTGAATTTGAAACCTTCGTTTAAACCCTCTTTAGTGAAGTCTAGCTCAGTGCCGTCGATGTAAACCAAGCTTTTAGGATCAACGATAATTTTAACGCCATGGCTTTCAAATGCGGTATCTTCTGCGTTTAGTTCATCCACAAATTCCAAAGTGTAAGCCATGCCAGAGCAACCTGTAGTTTTAACACCCAAGCGTAGCCCAACGCCTTTGCCTCGATTGGCAAGGAATGTTTCAACACGGTTTGCAGCGGTTTGTGTAAGGGTAATTGCCATAAAAATTATCAACTTCCAATGTCGTCATTCCTGTCCCTGTAAGGTCGTTGCTGTGCAACGGGTACTTATAGAGGATGCAGGAACAAATGGTTATGCAGCCTCTTTTGCTAATTGCTTCGCTTTAATATCTGCTACAGCAGCCTTAATTGCATCTTCTGCTAATACTGAGCAATGAATTTTAACTGGCGGTAATGCCAATTCTTCCGCAATCGCTGAGTTTTTAATTGCATAGGCTTCATCAATGGTTTTGCCTTTCAACCATTCTGTTACTAATGAGCTAGACGCAATTGCTGAACCGCAACCATAGGTTTTAAATTTAGCGTCTTCAATAATGCCGCTATCATTTACCTTAATCATCAACTTCATGACGTCGCCGCAAGCCGGCGCGCCGACCATGCCTGTACCCACGTTTGGATCGTTTTTATCCAAAGTGCCCACGTTACGCGGGTTTTCATAGTGATCTAAAACCTTATCTGAATATGCCATGATACTTACTCCTTAAAATTTATTTAATACAAAAGCTGGCTATTTGCTTGTTTAGCAAGGCGGAGGATTGCGACGCTTAGTGTTCTAAGCGAATAATTCGACAACGCCGCTAGGCAAGTAAAGAGTAGCTTTTTAATGTGCAGCCCACTGCACCTTACTTAGATCAATTCCGTCTTTAAACATTTCCCAAAGTGGCGATAATTCTCTTAATTTATCGATTTTACTTTTCATGAGATTAATTGTGTAATCCACATCTGCTTCAGTAGTGAAGCGACCAATCGAGAAACGTATAGAGCTATGTGCCAGTTCATCATTACGACCTAAGGCACGCAATACATAGCTAGGCTCAAGGCTGGCAGAGGTACAGGCAGATCCGCTCGATACGGCAATGCCTTTTACCGCCATAATCAGTGATTCACCTTCGACATAATTAAAGCTGATGTTCAAGTTATGCGGTACGCGGTGCTCTAAATCACCATTGACGTACACTTCTTCCATGTTTTCTAAGCCATGCAAAAGTTTATCGCGTAATTTGCGAATATGTG
>DASQFK010000060.1:0-5726 GCA_035633175.1 Methylotenera sp. | reverse complement strand
CTATCGCAACTGTACAAATGGCACCGCAATGAATACGCTAAAATCACCCACCATTTTTGTTGGTTTGTTAATAGTGAGTTCGCTTGCTCATTTATTTTTGGCGGAAGTACAAGCTGCGCCCAATGATAATTTAGGTCGCTTATTTAGTCGACCAAATGAACGTAATAACTTAGATTTTCTAAGACAAAATCAAAAGTTAAAAATCATCATTCCCCAAGCTGAGCCGCAACTTGATAGCACAGCAGACATTGTTGAAGCAGAGTTACCAGCTCCAATTACCTTGCAAGGCTATGTTAAACGCAGCGATGGTGCGAAAAGCACCTTATGGATTAATAACCAAGCAGTGCAAGAAGACAGCATGGTAGATAGCGTGCAAATTGGTAAACTTAATCAGCGCGGACATTCAAATTTAGGCGGCAGCCCAGAAGGCTTGGACGTAAAAATACCGGCGAATGGTAAACAATTGCGGTTAAAAGCCGGACAAGTGTATGAGCCGGAAACCAATGAGATCAAAGAGCTCAAAACCGTAGAAAAAGAAAAGCAAATTTATCTGCAAGAAACGGGTGTTATCGGTGAAGAACAATATTTGCCATAACAGGCATCCGCAAAAGGGCCTAACCCTAATAATTCTAGTTTTACTCCTTATCATAGTTGGGTCGGCTACCTATATTGCCCAGTTAAACGCTAATAATATTCAAGCGATGCGTGCTGAAAAAACTGCAAAAGCGCTTATGGAAGCAAAAAAAGCTTTATTAGGTTATGCGGTGACTGTGAATCTTAAAGTTCTCGCCTCGGATCCTTGTCCAATCGCTTGTCGTCGTCCTGGGGATTTGCCATGTCCGGATACTAACAGTGATGGGGAAGCAGACACATCATGCGATGATGCTGAAGAGCGCTTAGGTAGGCTGCCATGGAAGACCTTAGGATTGGGTGATCTTAGGGATGGTAATGGAGATCGGCTATGGTACGCCGTATCTAACAACTTCAAAAACAACCCAAAAGTAATGCCTTTGAATAATAACTCGCTAGGTACTATTCATATTACGGATTTCGGTGGATTAGTCAGCGCCAATGCTACCGGGTCAACGGGAGCGGTGGCAGTTATTTTCTCGACCGGAACCCCGCTCACTCGGCAAGACGGGATTCAGCAAATACGAAGTGATACAAACGCAAATATAGCATCACACTATCTGGATAATGCCTTAGGCGAAGACAATGCAGATTTTTTAGATTCCACTGCCAATGGCTTTGTTAAGGGCGTGGTAAGGGATGCTGCTGGCGATATCATTTTAAATGATCAACTGCTGGTGATTTCTCAAAAAGATATATTTAATGCTATTGATACTAAAGTGCTAAAAGAAGTAAAGTTAGCTTTGACAACCTTTTACATTGCTTACAATTATTACCCGATGCCTGCGAGCTTTGCTGATACAAATTGCTTAGATACGACAACTGTGGCGGCTTGTAATTCCGGTCTATTAAATGAAGGTCGAATACCCGCAACTGGTTGGGTTGCGACTTCCATTCTCAGGGCTGAAAGTAACAATAACTGGTTTCAACAAAATGAATGGCGTGAACATGTGTATTATGCTGTTTCGCCTGCCTGTACTTTGCCGTTGTTTCCAAACTGTACTGGCATCGGCACTGCTTTAACACTTAATGGAGCCGTTAATGGCGCAACCAGCAAAAATATGATTTTGCTGATGGCTGGCCCATCACTATCCGGTCAATCTCGCGGTACTAACCTTCAGAAAATCGTGCAATCTAATTACTACGAGTTAGAAAATGCCACGCTTTTGGATGGTATTTATCAGCGCACAATTCCTTTAACGATAACTTTCAATGATTCTGTAGAAAGTATTCCATGAGTCATATTGTTTATAAAAACTACGTTCAGCCAAAATCAAGGCGGCATTTTTCCAAAGCGTTTACTTTGGTTGAAATGGCAATTGTATTAGTGATTATCGGTATAGGTTTAGGTGGAATGTTGCTCACTTTAACAGCGCAAATCGATTTGAGAAATTATGCGGCAACTCGGCAAGCCATGGAAGAAATCAAAGAGGCATTGATTGGTTATTCATTATCACATGGCTATTTACCTTGCCCAGCTAAATCCGCAACAGATGGCACAGAAAATAGAAACGTATCAGGCGCTTGCAATGCAAGGGTTGGATTTATTCCATGGCAGGAATTAGGCGTACGACGAGACGATAGCTGGAATCATTTGTATCGTTACTCGGTCACGATGGCTTATTCAAACTCTGTGACTATGGTTAGTCTTTCACCTGCAACAGCACGGGATATCACCATTCAAACACGGAATGATGTAGGTACTTTAGTTAATATATCTAATGCTAGTGATATTCCTGCAGCTATCATTTCTCATGGTAAAAATGGCTTCGGTGCTACCAGCGTTGACGGTGTTTTAATTGCAGACAGTTCCGCAAATAATAGTGATGAAGAAACAAACCATACTGGGGCCGGTACTTTATTTATCAGTAAAGAATTTGGCGATGTCAAAAACACGGCTTATAGTGAATATGATGATATCGTCGTATGGATATCCCCTCATATTTATTTAGCCAATTTAGTATCAATAGGAAAACTTCCTTAGACTTTATGAACGACAATCAACTTTTACGTTATAGCCGCCACATTTTATTACCGCAGATTGGCTACGAGGGCCAAGAAAAGCTTGTTAATAGTCATGCGCTCATTGTGGGTGCTGGGGGTTTAGGCTCGCCGGTAGCCTTGTACCTTGCAGCGGGCGGGGTGGGTACGTTGACGATTTGTGATTTTGATACGGTTGACTTAACCAATTTGCAACGCCAAATTGTGCATACCACGCCGTCTGTAGGCACTAACAAGGCGATTTCTGCACAACAGACTTTGTTTGAAATTAACCCAAGTATTACCGTGAATACCGTATGCGTAAAATCAACGGAAGATGAATTTGCAAAATTAGTAGATTTAGCCGATGTGGTGATTGATTGCAGCGATAACTTTGCCACACGTTATACGCTAAATAAATTATGCGTTAAGTTTAAAAAACCTTTAGTTTCAGGCGCGGCGATTGGTTTTGAAGGGCAAGTAACGGTATTTGATATGCGATCAGAAACCAGTCCATGTTATTACTGTTTGTTTCCAGATGCTGGTGAAGATGCTGAACTACGTTGCGCCGAAAATGGTGTTTTTGCGCCGCTGGTGGGTATGATAGGTACAACGCAAGCTGCCGAAGCAATGAAATTGTTAATGGGTGTTGGGGAGAGCCTGCAAGGGCGTTTGTTACTACTGGATGCTAAAGCCATGGAATGGCGAACAATCAAGCTGAGTAAAGACCCAGCTTGTACTGTTTGCTGTACTTAAGGTTCCTTCCCCATTATAGGGGGAGGAATAGGGAGGGTTTTATTGATAGATACTTAACTATTTCCCAGCCACTAACGATTTAACTGCACCCACTAGGTCGCCAGGCATCACAATAATCTTGCTATTCTCAGAAGATGACATTTTTTGCAGTGCGGTAATGTAACGGTCGCCTAATAAGAACATCGCAGAAGCATTATTTTCTTTGACTGCTTCCGTGATGAATTTAATGGATTCCGCAGAAGCTTTAGCCGCCACCATTTGCGCTTCAGCATCTTTACGCGCCGCTTCTAAGCGTGCTTCTGCATTTAAGATCAACGATTGTTTCGCACCCTCAGCTTCCGTAACTACCGCCACGCGTTCACGTTCAGCAGCAGCTTGCCGTTCCATCGCATCTTGCATATTAGGCGAAGGCTTAATATCTTGTATCTCAACAGATTTAACCGTTAAACCCCAATCTAGGGCCTCATCCGCGATGGCTTGTTTAAGCTCAGTTTTAATCCGATCACGGGAGGTAAGGGCATGATTTAACTCCATTCCGCCGATGATAGAGCGTAAATTGGTTTGCACCATATTGCGCATCGCTTCTCGGAAATTTTCAATGCCATATACTGCACGTTCAATATTGCTTACCTTAATAAATGCAACCGCATTAGCTAGAATCACTGCGTTATCTGCTGTAATGACTTCTTGCTGTGGTATTTCTAAAATAATATCTTTAGTAGTCACTTTGTAACTTACTTTAGTAAACACAGGGTTAATCACATGCAATCCTGGTGAAAGAACACCAGCAAATTTACCTAAGCGCTCTACCACCCATTCCTCGCCTTGGGGCACAATCCGAACGCCTTTAAAAATGGCGACAATTACTAAAAATATGAGTATTAAGCTAAATTCGGTCATGTATCTTCCTAAAAATCTTTATTAAAAATTAGAGCAGGGGTTAAAGTGAATGCCATGTTTAAAAACCTAGCAAACCTATATTACTTCAATACGTAGTGCATTGCCTTCAACAGCCACTACACGTGCAGGGCTGCCAGTTTCTATCGTTTGATTAGCTACCGCCGTCCATTCGCGGCTGCCCATCAGCCCTTGGGTAAAGCGTATCTTACCGTTTTGTGTGGCACTACAGGGTTCAATCACTGTGCCAATACGTCCTATCTCTTCACCCTGCGCTTGGCCGACGCGTGAATGGGTTTCTGTTTTTTTGTAGTTGAATTTCCATATGGCCAAAGAGCCTAGCGATAACACAGCATACATAGCAAATTGCACGGCTTGCGGTATGCTGGGAAACAACATCATGGCAATGGCAACGCACAATGCAGCAACGCCAAACCAAAGTACATAAAACGTGCCTGTTGCCATTTCCACTGCTAATAATACTAGGCCTAATGCGCCCCAAATCCACATTGGTTCAATCATGTATCACCTTTTGCTAAAATATTTATTAGTATTAATCTTAGCACTTTTTAGTTTAAACCTAATTGTTTAGAGATGAGTTGAGGGCAATAAGTAGCTAATATGATGAAAATGGTAGAGAATTGAATTAAAGTAATAAACAATCAATATTACAAAATAGCCTCATAAAATTAATTGAGATATTTTAGTGAACAGGAGTCATTTTTAGCAATGATTGCACAAAAACTAACGATTCCTCGCGATCGGGATGAGCGTTTACATTATATTAGACGCCATTTTTCTGCAGCTAAGGGACCAAATTTAGAGCGCGAATGGGCTGGTGGGCGACTCAATGCCTTAAAGAAACTGAACAGTATTGATGCTGTTGCCTATGACAGAAACCATAATTTCTTGAATGGCGCAGTGACGCATCTATCACCCTATTTGCGCCATGGCTGTCTTACTTTAAATGAAACATTTGATTCGGTAAAAAAACGTTTTGGCGCCGATGCTGAAAAATTGCTTTTAAAACTTGCTTGGCGCGATTATTGGCGTCAAGTGTGGTTTTCTGAAGGTAATGCTATTTACAGTGAAATGGAGCCGCCAAAAGTCGCGATTGGTCATGCGCCATTGAGTGAGGCCGTCACACAAGGTAAAACTGGCTTGCCTTGTATGGATAGCTTTGTGAATGAATTACTCACCACGGGTTATATGCATAATCATGCGCGCTTGTGGTTTGCTAGTTATGTGGTGCATCACCTAAAAATGGATTGGCGTGCCGCCGCTGATTGGTTTGAGCATCACTTGCTAGATGGTGATATCGCCAGTAATCATCTTTCGTGGCAATGGGTCACATCCACTTTTAGTTCCAAGCCTTATTATTTCAATAAAGAAAGTTTAGCGCGTTATACAGGTGAAAAATATTGTAGCGATTGCACAGCTAAATGCCCATTTGATGCAAGTTA
>DASQFK010000059.1:0-22736 GCA_035633175.1 Methylotenera sp. | reverse complement strand
GATGGCATGAAGATATTTACACGTTCCAAAGCTGCGATTGAAGCGCAGCAAAGTGTGATGGAATTCTTGCTGATTAATCATCCATTGGATTGCCCAATTTGCGATCAAGGCGGCGAGTGCGATTTACAAGATATTGCAGTGGCTTATGGGACAAGCGGTTCACGTTATACTGAAGAAAAACGCGTGGTATTCAACAAAAATATTGGCCCGTTAATCAGTACGGATATGACACGCTGCATTCAATGTACCCGTTGTGTGCGTTTCCTGAAAGAAGTAGGCGGCATGATGGAGCTAGGCATGGTCGGCCGTGGCGAGCATGCGGAGATTACCGCTTATGTAGATAAAAGTGTTAACTCTGAACTGTCAGGCAATATCATAGATTTATGCCCTGTCGGTGCGTTAACAAGTAAGCCTTATCGATACACAGCACGTAACTGGGAACTCACACGTAGACCAAGCATTGCGCCACACGATGGTTTAGGCTCGCATATTGAAGTGCATGTTAAAGACAACAAAGTCATGCGCGTATTGCCGCGTGAAAAAGAAAGCATCAATGAGTGCTGGTTGTCTGACCGCGATCGTTTTTCTTACGAAGGATTAAACAGCCCGGACCGCCTCAAAGTGCCGATGATCAAGCATAACGGTGAGTGGCTTGAAACGGATTGGAAAACTGCGCTGGAATTTGCCGCGGGTCAGATCAAAGACATTACTAACGAATATGGCGGTGAAGCATTAGGTGTGTTGGTGTCGCCTAACAGCACAATGGAAGAAGGTTATCTAGCGAAGCAATTGGCGAATGGCCTGCATTGCGGCAATGTGGATTACCGTTTGCGTCAAACGGACTTTAGACTAGATGGTAGACGTGTAGGCACGCCGTGGATGGGTTGTGACATTAAAGAGATTGAAGAGCTGGATCGTATTCTACTCATTGGCTCTAACTTGCGTAACGAGCACCCACTACTAGCGCAACGTTTTCGTAAAGCGGTCGCCAATGGTGCGCAGCTATCTGTCGTGAGCCCACTGGATAATGACCCTTTGATGGACATTGCGCACAAGGTGATTGTACGTCCCAATGATATGGTGAATGTGTTAGGTCAAATCTTAAAAGCGATGTCAGGTTTGCAGCGTTTGTCGCTTTGTCTTCCACCATCGCTCAACAAATTACTGGAAGAAATTAAAGTCCGTCCTAATACACAAGCTATGGCGGAAAGTTTAGCTGGGCAGGGTAAAGACGTTGACTTGGTGGCGCCAAAAGTAGGTATATTCTTAGGTAATATGGCGTTAAGCGATCCAAGGTTTACTGAAATGTACAGTATGGCTGAAGCGATCGGCGGTATTTCGGGCGCTAAAGGCGGTATTTTGCCAGCGGCTGCTAATAGTACCGGTATGCATTTGATGGGCGTAATGCCCGATAGCACTGGCATCCATGCACGCGCTATGCTGGAAGTGCCTCGCAAAGCTTATCTCATAGTTAACATAGAACCAGAGCTGGATTGCCAGCATGCAGCATTGGCTAAAGCCGCGATGGAAAAAGCCGAATGTGTGGTTGCACTTACGGCATTTAAATCCAAAGCACTGGAAAATGCAGACGTATTGCTGCCAATTGCGCCATTTACTGAGACTTCAGGTACATTCATGAGCATGGAAGGGCGCGTACAAAGTTTTACCGCGGCAGTAAAACCACTGGGGGAGTGCCGACCAGGCTGGAAAGTGTTACGCGTATTGGCTAATACCTTAGGCTTGCAAGGTTTTGATTATGAAACCAGTGAGCAGGTAAAAAATGCTATTTTTGGCGGTGAAAAACCTTCTGCTGTAGTCTGGCGCAGCTTGAATAACAACCTTAAAGAGTTGGTTGAAATTCAAGTGAATATTAAGAGTGAAGGTTTACAGCGTATTGGTGAAGTGCCGCAATATGAGTCTGACCCGATTGTGCGCCGTTCTCCGCCTTTGCAAAAAACTAAATACAACATTAAACCAATGGCCCGTATGTGTGCGAACCAACTTGAAAAATTAGGTTTGGTCGAGGGTGATAATGTCTTAGTAAAACAAGATAAAGGCAGTGCTGTGTTGGTTGTGAAGCTGGATAATCATGTTGCTATGGGTTGTGTGCGGGTAGCCGCGGCACACGAAGATACGATAGGTTTGGGAGATTTGATGGGCGATATTACGGTAGAAAAATTCTCCCCAGAGCAACTTAAGACTGATCCACCCGCCATGATGGAAGTGCGTGCCTAATGGAATTGTTAGCAAATTTATTTGGTAGTTACTGGCCAGCCGTAGAAATTACCGGCTGGACATTGATTAAGATCGTGGCAATAGTAGTGCCACTGATGGGTGCTGTGGCTTATCTCACATTAGCTGAGCGTAAAGTCATCGGTTACATGCAAGTGCGTATTGGCCCGAATCGCGTTGGCTATTTTGGTTTATTGCAGCCCATTGCCGATGGCCTGAAACTATTGTTCAAGGAAATAATTTTACCTACTGCTTCTAATAAAGCGCTGTTTTTATTAGGCCCGGTATTAGCGATAGCACCTGCTTTTGCTGCTTGGGCGGTGATCCCGTTTGATATGGAAATGGTGCTTGCCGATGTAGATGCAGGGCTGTTATATATTTTAGCCATGACGTCGGTGGCCGTGTATGGCGTCATTATTGCAGGATGGGCATCTAATTCTAAATATGCTTTTTTGGGTGCATTACGTTCTGCCGCACAAATCGTGTCTTATGAAATTGCCATGGGTTTTGCTTTAGTAGGCGTATTGATGTGTGCAAACTCATTGAATCTGGGCAAAATTGTGCTGGGCCAAGCGGGTGGTTTTTGGCACTGGTATTTCTTACCGTTGTTTCCCTTATTTATTGTATATTTCATTAGCGCTGTAGCGGAAACTAACCGCGCGCCGTTCGATGTGGCTGAAGGTGAATCAGAGATTGTTGCGGGATTCCATGTGGAATATTCCGGAATGGCCTTTGCGGTATTTTTCTTGGCTGAATACGCTAATATGATTTTGGTTTCAATGTTAGCAGCCTTGATGTTCCTAGGCGGTTGGTTATCACCAGTACCGTTTATTCCAGATAGTTTCTTATGGTTACTCGCAAAAGTTGGATTTTTGTTATTCTTCTTTTTATGGTTTAGGGCTACTTTCCCGCGCTATCGATATGACCAAATCATGCGTTTAGGTTGGAAAGTATTTATTCCTATTACTATTGTTTGGATAGTCGTTGTAGGCGGCATGATGCAAACGCCTTGGGCGCATTACTTTCATTAATGTTCCATTCGAATAAAAAATTACGACGAAAATTATTATGATTGCAAAGATTAAATCTACGCTCAGCAGTTTAATGCTGGTAGAGCTGCTAAAAGGAATGGCACTCACAGGCCGTTACTTTTTTGCGCCTAAAATTACCGTGCAATATCCTGAAGAAAGCACGCCGCAATCACCACGCTTTAGAGGTTTGCATGCGTTACGTCGTTACCCGAATGGCGAGGAGCGTTGTATTGCCTGTAAATTATGCGAAGCGGTATGTCCGGCGTTAGCAATTACCATTGAATCTGAACAGCGCGAAGATAATACCCGCCGTACCACGCGTTACGATATTGATCTTACCAAATGTATTTTTTGTGGGATGTGTGAAGAATCTTGTCCCGTAGATTCGATTGTTGAAACCCGTATTTTTGATTATCACGGTGAGCAGCGCGGAGATTTAATCTACACCAAAGAAATGTTGCTGGCAGTAGGGGATAAACATGAAAAACAAATTGCCGCTGATCGGGCAACCGATAAAGCATTCAGATAAGCAAGCCTTTAGATAAAACCCAACTATTATAATAATTTAGAATGACATGACCTTTTTTGGCTTATATTTTCAAGACATCGTTTTTTATACGCTCGCAATTATATTGTTGATTGCGGCGTTACGCGTCATTACCACACGTAACCCAGTGTATGCAGCACTATATTTGGTATTGGCATTTTTTACTGCCGCGGGCATCTGGCTATTATTAGAAGCTGAATTTTTGGCGATAGCCCTTGTGTTGGTATATGTAGGCGCCGTGATGGTGCTGTTCTTATTTGTGGTGATGATGCTGGACATCAACTTGGATAAGTTGCGCGAAGGTTTTTGGAATGCGCTACCCATTGCCCTGCCGGTCGGCGGCTTGATGGCGGTAGAGATGGGGATGATAGTCGGTGTACGTAACTTTGGTGCTGATAAAGTACTTGCACCACCAAGTCATCCAGCTAATTACAGCAATACTGCCGAATTAGGCCGTGTGCTTTATACCGATTACTTATTGCCGTTTGAATTGGCATCAGTCGTTTTATTGGTAGCGATTGTCGCGGCGATTGCACTGACATTAAGGGATCGTAAAGACAGTAAATCTATGGATCCCGCCAAGCAAGTGCTTGTGAGAAAAGAAGACAGAATTCGTATCGTGAAAATGGATTCTGTATTAGAGCCGTTATCTGACGATAGTGAACCGAACAAAACATCAGAGCCTAGCGCAGCCTCAAAACAATTACGGGAGACTAAATAATGGTTGGCCTATCTCACTATCTTATCTTAGGCGCATTATTATTCGCAATCAGTGTAGTCGGCATCTTTTTAAATCGTAAAAATGTCATCATTTTGTTAATGGCTATTGAGCTGATGTTATTGGCGGTTAACCTCAATTTCATTGCATTCTCGCATTATTTAAATGATATCGCCGGTCAAGTATTCGTGTTTTTTATACTGACAGTTGCAGCAGCAGAGTCGGCCATTGGCTTAGCTATTTTGGTGGTGTTATTCAGAAACTTACGCACCATCAACGTTGACGATTTAGATCGCTTAAAAGGATAGTACAAGCAATGACCATGCAACAAATTTACTTGGCTATCCCTTTATTGCCTTTACTAGCCGCAATTATCATAGGCCTCTTTGGCAAACAGTTACCACGCGCAGCAGCACATATCATCACCATATTAGGGGTTGGTGCTTCATTTGCTTTGTCTGTATATGTGCTTAAAGATGCACTTTTAGGCCATGTATACAACGAGACTGTTTATACCTGGCTGAAAAGCGGTAATGTCTCTTTTGAAGTTGGATTTTTGATCGATAGACTGTCAGCCATGATGATGGTTGTGGTCACATTCGTTTCGCTCATGGTGCATATCTATACCATTGGCTATATGGCAGAAGATAAAGGTTACGCACGTTTCTTCAGTTATATTTCATTGTTTACCTTTGCAATGTTGATGCTGGTAATGAGCAACAACTTCATGCAATTGTTCTTTGGTTGGGAAGCAGTTGGTTTAGTTTCTTATTTACTGATTGGTTTTTGGTACACAAGACCTACCGCTATTTATGCCAATTTAAAAGCATTTTTAGTTAATCGAGTAGGCGATTTTGGCTTTTTACTTGGCATAGGCTTGGTACTTTTCCACTTTGGCAGTTTAGACTACGCAGCCGTGTTTTCGGTCGCGCCGCAAATGGCAGATGAGAAAATCACTTTAATCGGTAACGCATCATGGTCACTGATGACAGTGACTTGTATTTTATTATTCATTGGTGCGATGGGTAAGTCTGCACAAGTTCCTTTGCATGTGTGGCTGCCGGACTCCATGGAAGGTCCCACGCCGATTTCTGCGTTGATTCATGCGGCAACTATGGTAACTGCGGGTATATTCATGGTGGCACGTATGTCGCCATTATTTGAGCTGTCTTCTACTGCGCTATCTTTTGTGATGATTATCGGCAGTATCACAGCTTTGTTTATGGGTTTCCTGGGTATTATCCAGAACGATATTAAGCGTGTGGTTGCCTATTCCACGCTTTCGCAACTAGGATATATGACGGTTGCATTAGGTGCTTCTGCTTATTCAGTCGCCATTTTTCATCTAATGACGCATGCATTTTTTAAAGCTTTATTGTTTTTAGGCGCGGGTGCGGTAATTATGGGTATGCACCATGACCAAGACATTCGCAATATGGGTAACCTTAAGAAGTATATGCCAATCACTTGGATTACCTCATTAATCGGTTCGTTAGCGTTAATCGGTACGCCATTCCTATCAGGATTTTATTCAAAAGATAGCATCATAGAAGCGGCAAAAGCATCCACGATTACAGGTAGTGGTTTTGCGTATTTCGCCGTTTTGGTCGGTGTATTTGTTACCGCATTCTATAGTTTCCGTATGTACTTTTTGGTGTTTCACGGCGCTGAAAAGTGGCGTACTCTGCATCATGACAACCATGTGCATACTCATGCAGCCCATGAGGATACAGATGCTACCTCACACGATGATCATGCAGATCATCATGGATTAAGCCCTGCAGATGACCCGCATGAACCAGGTTGGGTGATTAAGCTACCTCTAATATTGTTAGCAATACCCTCGCTATTGATTGGCTATTTTGCAATCGAGCCTATGCTCTATGGTAATTTCTTTAAGGGCGTTATTTTTGTAGATTCTGCAGCGCATCCAGCCATGCATGAGTTAACGCATCACTGGCATACTATCTATCATTCAGCAGCAGGTATGGCATTGCATGGTTTAACGTCGCTACCGTTTGCATTGGCAGCGTCTGGAGTAGGCTTGGCATGGTTCTTCTATATGAAACGACCTGATATTCCGGCTAAGATTCAAACCAAGTTTTCAGCCATTAATCAAATTCTTGAAAATAAATATGGTTTTGATGGTTTTAACGAGCGCGTATTTGCTGCGGGTTCACGTTTTGTAGGTGGCAAACTATGGCAAATTGGTGACGTTAAAATCATCGACGGTGCAATGGTCAACGGTACGGCTAATTTAATCGGTAAGTTCTCAGGCGTGGTGCGTAAGTTACAAACGGGACTTATTTATCACTATGCGTTCGCCATGATTATTGGCGTGTTTTTCATGCTTTCGTTCTACTCGTTCAAATTTTAAGTAAAGTATAAAAAAAGAAAATGGTTGATTACTTTATCCAGCATATTTTAAGTTTTTCCATCTGGGTGCCTGTGCTGGCAGGCCTTGTTGTATTAGCTACTTCTAATGAAAGCAAACCAAATAACACGCGCTGGTTAGCACTCGTGGGTAGCCTTATCAGCTTTTTGGTTACCATACCGCTTTACACACACTTTAACTTTGCTGATGGCGGCTTTCAATTTCAGGAAGGCTTTCGCTGGATTCCGGCCTTTAACATCAATTACCATTTAGGTGTTGATGGCATAGCCATCCCGCTGATATTGCTTACAAGTTTTACCACAGTGATTGTGATTATTTCCGCATGGGAAGTCATTGAAAAGCGCGTAGCGCAATATATGGCTTGCTTCCTGATTATGAGCGGCTTGATGATAGGCGTATTTAGTGCACTGGATGCAATTTTGTATTATGTATTTTGGGAGGCGATGCTAATCCCATTGTTCTTGGTGATTGGTATTTGGGGTGGGTCAAATAGGGTATACGCAACGATTAAATTCTTCTTGTATACCTTGCTAGGCTCGTTACTCATGCTGGTAGCGTTCATTTATTTATACCTTTCAACCGGTAGTTTTGAGATTACCGAGTTTTACAAATTTGCGATGCCATTGAATGTGCAAGTGCTTATTTTCATTGCATTTTTCGCTGCTTTTGCAGTAAAAATCCCAATGTGGCCTGTGCATACCTGGTTGCCGGATGCGCACGTAGAAGCACCTACAGGCGGTTCGGTAGTGTTGGCGGCTATCGCTTTGAAACTTGGCGGATATAGTTTTTTACGTTTCGCGATGCCAATCGCCCCCGATGCTGCGCATCACTTATCAGGCTATATGATTGCTTTATCACTGATCGCCATCGTGTATATCGCTTTAGTAGCTTTAGTGCAAAAGGACATGAAAAAGCTGATTGCTTATTCATCAATTTCACATATGGGTTTTGTCACTTTAGGCTTCTTTATCTTCAATAATTTGGGTGTGGAGGGCGCAATTGTACAAATGGTTTCTCACGGCTTTATATCCACAGCCATGTTCTTGTGTGTAGGCGTGTTATATGAACGTGTGCATAGCCGCCAAATCGAGTCTTATGGTGGCGTGGCGAATACTATGCCTATGTTTGCCGGCTTTGCTGTGTTGTTTGCCATGGCAAATAGTGGTTTGCCGGGTACGTCAGGTTTTGTGGGCGAGTTTATGGTGATATTAGGCGCGATTGAAGTAAATTTTTGGTATGCATTTTTAGCTGCAACTACTTTAATTTTTGGTGCAGCCTATACGCTATGGATGGTAAAGCGCGTATTTTATGGCGAAGTCGCTAATCATCACGTTGCAGCTTTGAAAGATTTGAATAAACGCGAATTTTTGATATTGGCGATACTGGCAATATTGGTGTTAGCGTTGGGTATTTATCCGCAACCGCTTACTGACATGACCAACGCTACTGTCACCCAATTTTTATCGCAACTTGCACAAAGCAAGCTGCCAGCAGGTTTATAAGATATACACATGGAAAATATTCGTTACGACCTGATTGCCGCCTTACCTGAAATCGTCATCGTATCTATGGCGATGCTTATTCTGCTGGCCGACTTATTTCTTAAAAATGCAAATCGCATTGCGATTTATGGGTTAGCACAGCTTACTTTATTAGTCGCTGCTTACATCACTTTCACGACACATGCACCTAGCGTGACTTATGCGTTCACTGGCACGTTCGTTGATGATGCCATGGCTGATGTATTGAAACTGATGACTTACTTAGGCACGTCGCTTATTTTTGTCTATACACGCCAATATATACAGCAACGCGATATGTTCCGTGGGGAATTTTACGCGCTGGTATTATTCTCGGTAGTCGGCATGATGATTATGATATCAGGTCAAAGCATGCTGACGCTTTATGTAGGTTTAGAGCTATTGTCTCTCAGCTTATATGCACTAGTAGCCTTAGACCGAGATAATGCGCGTGCTACTGAAGCGGCTATGAAATACTTTGTGTTAGGTGCATTAGCTTCTGGCATGTTGTTATACGGCATGAGCATGATATACGGCATGACCGGCAGCTTGAATATTTCCGAAATCAATACAGCATTGATGGGCGGCGGCGGTAATCATGCGGTATTGATTTTAGGTTTGGTATTTATTGTGGCGGGTTTAGCCTTTAAATTAGGCGCCGTGCCGTTTCAAATGTGGGTGCCGGATGTTTATGAGGGTTCACCTACAGCGATTACCATGCTGATCAGCTCAGTACCTAAGCTTGCTGCCTTTGCGTTTGTGATTCGTATATTGGTGCAAGGATTGCCTACACTCATCGTTGATTGGCAGCAAATGCTGATGATTATGGCTGTGTTGTCTATTATTATCGGCAACATCACGGCTATTGCGCAAACCAATCTAAAACGTATGTTGGCATACTCTACAATTTCGCATATTGGCTTTGTGCTGTACGGCTTGATGAGTGCAAGCATGAATGGGTTTGTGTACGCACTATTTTATGTGGTGAGCTATGTCTTAATGACCTTGGCAGGCTTCGGCATAGTTATATTATTGTCACGCAAAGGGTTTGAGGCAGATAAGCTGGATGACTTAAAAGGGTTGAACCAACGTAGCCCATGGCATGCATTTTTAATGCTGATTGTCATGTTCAGCATGGCAGGTATACCGCCTACATTAGGTTTTTATGCAAAATTTACAGTCTTGCAAGCTGCTTTGCAGGCAGGATATTTATGGTTAGTCGTGTTTGCCGTGTTAATGGCGGTGATAGGGGCATATTATTACTTACGCGTCATTAAGTTAATGTATTTTGATGAGCCTGTTGACCACTCTCCGATTGAATCTCCTATTGATATGCGCATAGTATTGGGCATGAATGCAATCGGTTTACTGGTGATAGGTTTAATGCCGCAAAGCCTGATGGAATTCTGTGCCTACGCTATTACTAGAAGTTTGAGTTAATGATGGGCACTTTAAATACAACGTGGATATTGCTGGGTGTGGTATTTTTTGCTGCAAACCTGCCGTGGTTTTCGAATAAGCTGTTTTATGTTATTCCTGTGAAGCATACCCCAAAAAATCTAGCTTGGTGCCTATTGGAACTTGTAGTTTTATATTTTTTGGTGGGTGCTGTCGCTTTATATGCAGAAAATGCTACTTTTGGACAGATTGCTCCGCAGGACTGGGAGTTTTACGCCGTCACTGGATGTTTATTTCTAGTATTCGCCTTTCCAGGCTTTGTTTACAAGGTGTTATGGAAATAAAGCTGTTGTTCAAAGTAATTAAATATAGAACAGCTTAAGCTTTGTAAACAATCGTAACATCGTCATTGATCAATAGCTGGTAGCATTCAGCTTATTGAATCACCTTATTATCACCCAGGGATTCACCCAAAAAAGTACTTGTATATTTTCACGCCTCGCTCAAAATACATATTAGATTGCATTCCATATTAATAAAATAACACCGAACAATTGCGAGGCTTAACATGCGCTTAGATGATGAACGTGAAAGTAGTAACGTAGAAGACAGGCGCGGCAGCGGGGGCGGTCTACCGATTGGTGGTAAGAGTATCGGTATCGGCACAATCGCAATCGCATTAGTCGCGATGTATTTTGGTGTTGATCCTTCAGTGATATTGAATATGGGGCAGGGCTTACAGCAAAATGCGCCGGTAGAATCAAAACCGATTCCAGCTGATGACCCGATGGCACAATTCGTCGCCAAAGTACTAGGTAGCACGGAAGATACTTGGGGCAAGATTTTTGCCGAATCTGGTGAGCAATATCCAGCGCCAAAGCTGGTGTTATTTAGTGGTCAAACACCTACCGCTTGCGGTTCCGGTCAGGCTGCAATGGGGCCGTTTTATTGCCCAGGCGATCAAAAAGTGTATATCGATTTAAGCTTTTATCAAGAGCTGAAATCGCGTTTTAACGCCCCTGGTGACTTTGCCCAAGCTTATGTAATCGCCCATGAAGTAGGGCATCATATTCAAAATCTCATGGGTACATCAGGTAAAGTACAGCAAGCACGCCAGAACGCGCGAAGCGAAGCGCAAGCTAACCAGTATTCTGTGCGATTGGAACTGCAAGCAGACTGCTATGCCGGCGTTTGGGCAAACCATGCCGATGGTGCGAATCGTATTTTAGAGCCTGGTGATGTGGAAGAAGCGATGGCTGCTGCAGCTGCGATTGGAGACGACGCACTGCAAAAAAAGGCGCAAGGCTATGCCGTGCCGGATAGTTTCACACATGGTACTTCAAAGCAACGTACGCATTGGTTTAATCAAGGATTCAGCACTGGTAACATTAAACAGTGTGATACTTTTAGTGTTGCCGCTATTTAAGAGATGACTAGTTTAATTCATGACTAAGTTACCAGTTAATTTGCTAGCGGAGGACTTACTTGCAGATGATTTAACCGAGCATTGTATTAGCTCGGAAACTATCGCTGCAGGTGGAATGCTTACGGTGAAGCGCGATCAGGTGCGTTTGCCGACTGGCAACTTAAGTCAACGTGAATACGTGATGCATCCAGGGGCGGTAGTGATTGTACCTATATTGCCCAATGGTAATGTCGTGCTAGAAAAGCAATTCCGTTATCCTCTACATCAGGTATTTATTGAGTTGCCTGCAGGCAAAATCGATGCTGGTGAAGATATCTTAATGACTGGCCAGCGCGAGTTATTAGAAGAAACTGGTTATAGCGCAAGTGACTGGGTGAAATTAGGACTCCAGCATCCATGTATCGGCTATTCAGACGAAGTGATTTATATGTATCTGGCACGCGGCTTGAATGCAGGTGCGCATCAGCGTGAGGATGATGAATCATTGCAAGTTTTTGAAGCCAGCTTTGAAGATTGTTTAAGTATGATTGCAAACGGTGAGATTACCGATGGTAAAAGCATTGTTGCGTTGTTTTTTGCCGAAAAATACTTACAACGGCACCCTTAAAAAATTATGCTTGAAAAAATGGTTAAGGTGCTGATTGTAGGCTGTGGTGATTTAGGTGGGACTGTTGCAACGCAATTGACAGAATTAGGCATCAAAACCGTAGGTGTAAGGTATAGCGCCACGGCACTCGAAGGTGTCTCGATTGTCCAGGCAGATGTCACACAGCCAGCAAGCTTGGCAATACTTAGCAGCATTCAACCCGAGATTTTAATTTATTGTGTGGCTGCAAATGGCCAGACAGATGCGCAATATAAGTCGCATTATGTAGATGGCTTACGTCACGTATTAATGACACAAGTTGAAAACTCCCAATTAAAGCATGTTTTTTTTGTCTCAAGTACGCGAGTGTATGGGCAAAAAACCGATGCGCTATTAGATGAAACAGACGCTGCAATCCCTGCGGATTTTGGTGGGGAGCGTTTATTAGAGGCTGAGAATTTGCTCAATGATTTATTATGCGGTCATACAGTGTTAAGGCTGTCAGGCATTTATGGACCAGGCCGATTACGTATGATTAACTTAGCTAAATCACCTGAAAAATGGCCTGAACAAAATAGCTGGAGTAATCGCATTCATCGCAATGACGCAGCATCCTTCATGGTTTTTTTAGTGCAAAAAGTATTAGCAAATATTGCAGTGGATTCCTGTTACATAGTCACTGACTCAAAACCAACAACCCAGTACGAGGTATTGCAATGGATTGCAGCTAAGTTGAAGATTGAGCCTAAAGTTAAAATGCCTGTTATAAAAGGCGGCAAGCGCCTGAGCAATCAAGCGATGTTAGCCACCGGTTTTAAACCGCTATATCCAGATTATCAAGTGGGTTACCAAGCTTTACTTAACCAATTAAATACGTCTGATTCAAGCCTGTATTCTCATCTGCCGACTGTATCCCAGCATGGTTAATAAAACGCTAGCATCCCTTGTTTTATTTCTGCTATGTTTATTTTCGTTGAATGTTGCTTTCGCACAAGATGATTTTAATGTCTGGCTCTACGAATTAAAACAAGAAGCGCTTATAGCAGGCATCAGCGAAAAAACAGCTGCTGCGACTATTAACCACGTTGAACTGCTACCTAATATCATCAAGCTAGATCGGGCCCAGCCTGAGTTTATGAGTACGTTTTTTGACTATTATCACCAGCGTGTGGGTGTGGTTAAGATTGCACGTGGGCGCGCACTGCTAGCGCAATATGAGCCCTTGCTCAGTCAAATAGAAGCCCAATATGGCGTACCTAAGGCCTTGTTAGTCTCATTCTGGGCGATGGAGACTAACTATGGCATTTATCAAGGTAATATTGATACGCTATCCACACTTGCTACCTTGGCTTATGATGGTCGTCGTGCTTTCTTTTTTCGCAATCAGCTATTAGACGCCATGCGCATGGTAGACGCAGGGCATGCAGATATAGATGAATTTCGCGGGTCTTGGGCAGGTGCATTTGGCAATATGCAGTTTATGCCCAGTACGTTCATTACCTATGCCGTGGATGGTGATGGCGACGAACGGATTGATATTGTTAACTCTGTAGCAGATGCATTTGCTTCGGCAGCCAATTATTTGTCACAGGTAGGCTGGCGTGAAGGTGAGCCAGTGATGATAGAGGTGCAATTGCCGGAAAATTTTCAATGGCAGGATGCACAGCTAAGTTTAAGAAAATCTACCAAGGAATGGGCGCTGCAGGGTGTGACGTCATTGCAAGCAAGCAAAGTAGGCGAAATTAAAGCACAGCCAAATTCTGTGATAGCAAAATCAAATCAATCAGCTAAAGCAGCTAAACTTAATACTGCCGGCAAAAGAAAAGCCAGCAGCAAAACCAAAAACAAGGTGATCACTAAAAGTCTTATTACGAATCCGCTTAATCTAAACGCTTCAATAAAAACTTCTCCTAAGATTCTTGTTACCCCACTGCCGAGCACCAGCAGTCAAGCGGCCATCTTGTTGCCCCAAGGGTGGCGCGGGCCGGCTTTTATGGTATTTGATAATTTTGATGCCATCATGGATTGGAATCGCTCAGTGAATTACGCACTTTCAGTCGCTCAATTAGCCAAACGTATTGAAGGTGAATCGCCAATATTCGGTGGTCAGTTCGCAGAGACAGGAGCGTTGACCTTTCAGGAGATGTATGAAGTTCAAGCGACGTTAAACCAACGCGGGTTTGATGCTGGCGAACCAGATGGTTTTCCAGGCTTGCAAACCCAAGCCGCTGTTCGTGCTTTTCAACAATCACAATATTTACCGGCGGATGGTTATGCTAGCCCAAACTTGTACAGTCGTTTACAAGCTGCACAATAGTTTGTAACTATTGATTATATTATCGCGTTAAAAACCAGCCTGTTAGACTCTTTCTATCTTGAGTGGCGGGCAGTACCTCGTGATAAAAAGTATCTGACAGAAACACAACTAATCTACCACCCAGCGGTGATATGTCGAGCGACAGCCTATCAATAGGTGCGACATACATCGTTTCATCTGCTGAATTAAGATACAGTCTTAGCTCTCCACCATTTTCTGCTAGCCAATCTTGATTTAAATACAAAATACAACTGATTTGGCGGACTGGCTGATTAGTAGGATATTTGCTACTGACTTTAAATCTATCGATGTGTTTTTTGTAGCCAGTTCCCGCTGTATATAGTGCCAAATGGCTCTCAAGTGCAAATAAACCCAAATATAGATGCTGATTTAAGCTAGCGCGTAAGATTTCCATCTGGCTAAAATAAGCCTGCTGCGCAAGCGTTGGATGAGATTCATTGAGCCAATAAATTACGTCTCCCCGTAATTGATTGTTGATAATATTATGCGCTCGACCTGTACCGGCTTCCTGCATTTGCAAGTGATCGTTCAGTAGGGTGATTTCATTCGATAAAGCCAAAGTATTGGCAGGTGTGACAAAATCATCCATCACACAAAAGCCGTGTTCTGTGACTTTACTGACGAGTTGATCAATATTTAAGGCAAGATAATTTGTTAGCATCCGCTATTATAAGCGTTTCAGGTTTGCGCCTAAGGCCGCAATCAGCTAAAATCACGCCTTGTTTGAAATTGACATCAAAAATAAGTGATATTCAAACAGTATTAAATACATTTAGGCGGTTAGCTCAGTTGGTTAGAGCGCTTGGTCGACATCCAAGAGGTCAGCAGTTCGAGTCTGCTACTGCCTACCATGATTTTTATAAAATTTTTACATAGAACATTAAAGTTAAAGCCGTTAAATTAACGGCTTTTATTGTTTAAAATGCCTAACTAAATTGATGGATAACTAAATGCCAGTAATTCGCTTACCTGATGGCTCTGAACGCAGCTTCGATGCACCTGTCACCGTAGCAGAAGTTGCCATGAATATTGGCGCAGGATTAGCTAAAGCTGCACTTGCCGGTAAAGTGGATGGTGTACTGGTAGATACATCATATCTTATCAGTCAGAATGCTGAACTAGCGATTATTACGGATAAGAATCCAGAAGGATTGGATGTCATTCGCCATTCAACGGCACATTTGTTGGCTTATGCAGTAAAAGAGTTATTTCCAGACGCGCAGGTGACGATTGGCCCTGTGATTGAAAATGGCTTTTTCTATGACTTTTCATATAAGCGCCCATTTACACCAGAAGATTTAATTGCCATTGAAAAGAAAATGGGTGAGCTTGCTAAAAAAGATGAGCAAGTCACACGTAAAGTGTTGCCGCGTGACGAAGCTGTCGATTATTTCAAATCGATAGGCGAGCATTACAAAGCCGAGATCATTGCGAGCATTCCTGCCGGCGAAGATGTTTCTCTCTACACAGAAGGCAATTTTACTGACTTATGTCGTGGTCCACACGTACCTAATACAGGTAAGTTAAAAGCCTTTAAGCTCATGAAGTTGGCCGGTGCTTATTGGCGTGGCGATAGTAATAACGAAATGCTACAACGTGTTTACGGGACTGCCTGGCGTAATAAAGAAGAGTTGGAAGCCTATTTATTCCAGCTTGAAGAAGCTGAAAAGCGCGATCATCGTAAATTAGGCAAGCAACTTGACTATTTCCACATGCAAGACGATGCACCTGGCATGGTGTTCTGGCATCCGCGTGGCTGGAGTATTTGGCAAGAAGTTGAGCAATACATGCGCCAAATGTTCCGCGATTATAATTATCAAGAAGTGCGTACGCCGACCATTATGGATAAAACCTTGTGGGAGAAGTCAGGCCATTGGCAAAACTATCGTGAAGGCATGTTTGTCACCAGTTCTGAAAGTCGCGATTACGCTGTAAAGCCGATGAATTGTCCGGGTCACGTACAAATTTTCAATAGCAGTTTGCATAGTTATCGCGACCTTCCTTTGAGACTAGCTGAGTTTGGTTCATGCCACCGTAACGAGCCATCAGGCTCGTTACATGGATTGATGCGCGTACGTGGTTTTACCCAAGATGATGCGCATATATTTTGTACTGAAGAGCAAGTTGAGGCAGAAGTCGCTGATTTCATCAAAATGCTTTACAAAGCCTATGGGGATTTTGGCTTTAATGATGTACTTGTAAAGTTATCTACCCGTCCTGAAAAGCGTATAGGCACTGATGAGGACTGGGATAAAGCAGAAACGTCACTGGCAAACGCCCTCAAATTAAACAACCTTGATTTCGAATATCAGCCAGGTGAAGGTGCCTTTTATGGCCCTAAAATTGAATTTACGCTAAAAGATAGCCTTGGTCGTTTATGGCAATGCGGCACGATACAGTTAGACCCTAACTTGCCTGAGCGCTTAGGTGCAGAATATGTAGCGGAAGATAATAGCCGCAAGCGCCCTGTGATGTTGCATCGTGCCATTGTTGGTTCTATGGAGCGTTTTATAGGCATATTGATTGAGAATTATGCTGGCGCAATGCCGTTATGGCTCGCGCCAGTGCAAGTGATGGTATTAAATATTTCTGAAGGCCAGGCTGATTACGTGCGCCAAGTGGTTGAAATGTTGAAGAAAAATGGCATCAGATGCGAATTTGACTTGAGAAATGAGAAGATTACCTATAAAATACGCGAACATAGCATGCAGAAAATGCCTTATTTGCTAGTTGCAGGTGAGCGTGAAATGCAGGCAGGACATGTAGCCGTGCGTACCAGAAAGGGTGAAGACCTAGGTTCTATGCCGATTGAAGCGCTGATTGAGCGCTTAAAAGCAGAAGTTGAAACTAAGGTTTAACTTGCGATAAGTTGGCTAAAAAGCTAATTTGAGCATTATTTCTGAAAATGCGCGGCTTAACTATTTGGAGAATTTGATATAGCACAGGACAAAGATACACGAATTAATGGCGACATTACAGGGTCGCAAGTTCGTTTGGTAGGAATAGAGGGTGAACCGTTAGGCATTATGTCGCTGACGGAGGCGTTTGCAAAAGCAGAAGAAGCAGATATTGATCTAGTGGAAATCGCGCCTAACGCTGTTCCGCCAGTGTGCAGATTGTTGGATTACGGTAAGTTTAAATACGCCGAAAGTAAAAAACAGCACGAAGTTAAGCTTAAGCAAAAACAAGTGGTGGTGAAAGAGATTAAGTTTCGCCCAGGTACTGATGATGGTGATTACAACATTAAAGTACGTAACATCATCCGTTTTATTGAAGACGGAGATAAAGCAAAAATCACGTTGCGTTTCAGAGGTCGTGAGATTACGCACCAAGAGTTTGGTTTAGCGTTACTTAGACGTGTTGAAGCAGATACAAAAGAAGTGGCAGTGGTTGAGCAGTTTCCAAAAATGGAAGGTCGCCAAATGGTGATGGTGCTTGGCCCGCAAAAGAAAGTTAAGTAATAAAAACAAAAATGTTGTAAGTTTTTTTAGGTGGGTCACGTTGTTGCTGCATTAAATTTAATCGTTTGCATATATTTAATATGCGGCACGCTTAAATTTAACTTGCGCCTAGTCTTACTTATCGCAACAATCTTTTAGCTTTAGCTGATTAGATTGTTGGTGATGCCCAACACGGGTGAACATTTTAATTTTTAGTTTGTTGATTTAAAAATTCCGAGTGATACGGCTTAACGGCATGCCTAAGCACTCATAACTTAAGTTCAAGGAGAACAAAATGCCAAAAATGAAAACCAAGAGTGGTGCTAAAAAGCGCTTCAAATTCTTGGGTAATGGTAAAGTGAAACGTACGCATTCACACTTACGCCATATCCTCACTAAAAAGACCACCAAGCAAAAGCGTAAACTACGCGGCACGGCGATCATCTCACCAACAGACGTCAAACGCGTTCGCGCAATGATGCCAACACGATAAGGAGACCGATATGCCTAGAGTAAAACGTGGTGTCATTGCTCGCGCTAGACACAAGAAAGTATTAAAAGCCGCTAAGGGTTACCGCGGTCGTCGTAAAAACGTTTACCGCGTTGCTAAGCAAGCGGTAATGAAAGCTGGTCAATATGCTTACCGTGACCGTCGTCAGAAAAAACGTCAATTCCGTACATTGTGGATTGCACGTATCAATGCTGGTGCACGTGAATGTGGTTTGACATATAGCCGCTTCATGAATGGCTTGAAAAAAGCAGCGATCGAAGTTGATCGTAAAGTATTAGCTGATTTAGCAGTATTTGATAAAGTTGCATTTGCTCAATTTGTTGAAATGGCAAAGAAAGCTTTAGCAGTTTAATTATTAAGCTCAAATTTTGTTAAATAAGTAAAAAAAGAGGCTTCGGCCTCTTTTTTTTGCTGTAAAATTCCATCTTGAATTTATTCAGTAGAATCAATACATTATAAAAATAACTGCAGTAAATTACAGTCAATTCTCAAAGTTAAACTAAAAAGATTAAAGATAACAAATCACATGGCAGACTTAACGCATTTAATTTCAGAAGCACAAACAGACTTTGCTAACAGTACCTCCATGAATGATTTGGAAAACGCGAAAGCCAAATATCTAGGAAAAACCGGTTTGCTGACAGACGCCTTAAAGGGCTTGGGTAAATTAAGCAATGAAGAGCGTCCAGCGGCGGGTGCGGCGATCAATGTAGTCAAGCAAGGTGTTGAGGCCGCGTTAACAGCTCGCCGTGAGGCTCTGTTAAATGCAGAGCAAGCCAAACAACTAGCACAAGAGTCTATTGATGTGACCTTGCCAGCGCGCGCGCAATCGCAAGGTGGTTTGCATCCTGTGACACTCACATTACAACGCATTGAGCAGTTGTTTCATTCGATTGGTTTTGAAGTGGCAACTGGACCTGAAATCGAAACTGATTTTTATAACTTTACGGCGTTGAATATTCCTGAAGATCATCCTGCTCGTGCCATGCATGACACGTTTTATATTGATGAAGCAAATGTATTGAGAACGCATACTTCGCCTGTGCAAATTCGTTATATGGAAAATGCGTTAAAAACTAGCAAAACACCGCCATTGAAAATCATTGCACCTGGTCGTGTGTATCGTGTGGATTCTGATGCTACCCATTCACCGATGTTCCATCAAGTGGAAGGTTTATGGGTAGATGAAGATATAAGTTTTGCGAACCTTAAAGGCGTAGTGCAGGACTTTTTGCAAAAATTCTTTGAACGCGATGATTTAACCGTAAGATTTAGACCGTCATTTTTTCCTTTTACCGAGCCTTCCGCTGAGATGGATATGAGCTGGAATGGCGGTTGGTTGGAAATTGGCGGTTGCGGTATGGTGCATCCTGAAGTATTCAAACATGTAAATATTGACAGCGAAAAATATCGTGGTTTTGCATTCGGTCTAGGCGTAGAGCGCTTAACCATGTTGCGTTACGGCGTCAATGATTTACGTCATTTCTTTAATAATGACTTACGTTTTTTAAGCCAGTTTAAATAAGTGTACTTCTAAAAATAAAGTTTCGTACCAAGGGCACTCCAATTTTCTAAGCACTAAAGTGTTTGCAAAGTTGTATGTCGCAATGCAGCGTTACTCATTAAAAATTTTCGCTTACATATAATACATATGCAGCGCTCAAATTTTTAACTCACGCCTCGCCTTGCTTAGAAACTTGAATTTTAGAAGCACACTTAAATTAGTTAAATTTAATAATTAAGGTCACAACAGCATTATGCAGTTTTCAGAAAATTGGTTACGTAGTCTTGTTAACACTGATTTAGATAGTCAGGCGCTGAGTCATGCTTTGACCATGGCTGGACTTGAAGTAGAAGAGATGCAACCTGTAGCCGCAACTTTTAATAAGGTAGTGGTGGCGAAGATATTGTCAGCGGAAAAGCATCCTGATGCGGATCGTTTGCAAATCTGTAAGGTAGATGTTGGTTTGGCCGAGCCCTTGCAAATTGTTTGTGGGGCATCCAATGCACGAGTCGGCTTAATTGCACCTTGCGCCATGGTGGGCGCGGAGCTTCCAGGCATCTCTATCAAACAAGCAAAAGTGCGTGGCATAGAATCTTTTGGCATGATGTGTTCTTCTAAAGAGCTTGGTTTACGAGAGCTTGGCCTCACTGCAGAAGCGACAGGTTTGTTAGAGCTAGAAAGTGATGCCGTTGTTGGGCAAAGCATTCGTGAGTACCTAGATTTAGACGATCATCTTTTTACACTTAAACTGACGCCGAATCGTAGTGATTGTTTAAGCATTGTGGGTATTGCCCGTGATGTTGCGGCTATTACTGGTGCGAAAACGAATTTTGAGCAAATTTCGCCTGTAGCAGCTGAGATTAACCAAACTAAAAATGTCATTTTGCGTGAACAAGCTGACTGTCCACGTTATTGCGGTCGTTTGATTACTGGCATCAACGCTCAAGCCAAAACACCTGATTGGATGATCAAACGTTTAGAGCGGAGTGGATTGCGTAGTATTAGTGCAGTGGTTGATATTACTAATTATGTCTTGTTGGCGCTTGGGCAACCGATGCATGCTTTTGATGCGGCTAAACTGAGTGGCGATATAAGTGTACGTTTTGCTAAAGAGAATGAAGCTCTTAGTCTGCTAAACGACCAAACAATAGCGTTGAAAGCTGATGATTTAGTCATCGCGGATGCGAATGGCGCTATCGCCTTGGCAGGTATTATGGGAGGTAAGCCTACTTCTGTTACAAATGAGACTACGGATATATTTTTAGAGAGTGCTTTTTTTGCACCTTCTGTCATTGCAGGTAAAGCACGTAGATTAGGTTTGAGCACAGACTCATCTTATCGCTTTGAGCGGGGTGTGGATTTTGCTAATACGCGGAATGCCATGGAGTACGCCACAGCATTAGTTAAGCAAATATGTGGTGGTTCAGTTGGTAAAGTGACAGAAGTGATTAGCCTATTACCAACGCGTAGTCCCATTAGATTAAGATTAATGCGATTAGTGTCGGTGTTAGGTATTCCATTCGAGCAAGAAGCGGTAGCGAAGCTTTTAACGCAACTGGACTTTACATTCACAATTGCAGATAGCGTATTTACAGTCACGCCACCAAGCTACCGATTTGACATTGCTATTGAAGAAGATTTAATCGAAGAAATTGCCCGTTTACACGGTTACGACCATATTCCAGCGACACTACCAGTTGCTACATTAAATATGCTACCCGCTCCTGAAGCGACATTGCATCAAAATAAATTGCGCGACCGTTTAGTTGCAGCAGGTTATCAGGAAGTTGTTAACTACAGTTTTGTCGATGAGAGCTGGGAACGCGATATACTGGGTAATTCAAGCCCAATTACACTTAAAAACCCGATTGCTAGTAATTTAAGTGTCATGCGCACCAGCTTATGGGGCGGCTTGTTAGATACTCTAGTGTATAACTTAAATCGTAAACAGGAGCGTGCCTTCCTGTTTGAAGTGGGTGCAGTCTATCACCAACAAGCGAATGCTTACGTTGAAGAAACACGCATATCCGGTCTAGCTTATGGTAGTGCCAGGCCGGAACAATGGGCGGCAGAAAATGCTGATATTGATTTTTTCGAAGTAAAAGCACATGTCAATTTGTTGGTGGGCGACGAGGTGAGTTTTGAAAAGGCCGAACATACTACTTTGCACCCAGGTCAAACTGCCCGCATTTTATTAAAAGGCAAACCAATTGGATGGTTGGGTAAATTGCACCCAAAATGGCAGCAACATTACAGTTTAACAAAAAGTACCTATCTTTTTGAGTTGGATGTAAGCGCGATTTTGAACCGTTCATTGCCGGCTTATCAAGAGGTTTCAAAACTGTTACCAGTACGTCGCGATTTAGCGGTAGTGATGGATGAAAATATTGCTGTCCAAACTGTATTGGATGCGATTAAAAATGCTAAAATTCCGCTGATTTTAGAAGTAGGATTGTTTGATTTATATCAAGGCAAAGGCATCGCTGAAAATAAAAAAAGCCTTGCATTATCAGTACTTATGCACGATACTCAAAAAACTTTGACTGATAGTGACGCTGATTTAGCGGTTGCTAACCTACTAAACTTACTACAAAATAAATTTGATGCAATGCTACGAAATTAGATGCTAAATTGTATATACTGTATATATAGTTTAGCTGTTTTAATTTCAAGCAACTTGTAATAAATGAAGCTGTAATAAAAAGTTTTAAAAGAATATCTATACATTAAAAAAAGCTAATTAAAGCTTGAAATGAAATGGGAGCGTTGTATGACATTAACAAAAGCTGAACTTGCTGATCTACTCTATGAGCAAGTTGGGTTAAATAAACGCGAAGCTAAAGACATGGTTGAAGCATTTTTTGAAGAAGTGCGTATCGCTTTAGAAGCAGGGGATAGTGTTAAGTTATCTGGTTTTGGGAATTTTGAGTTGCGTAAAAAGTCTGAGCGCCCAGGCCGCAACCCTAAAACCGGCGAAGAAATACCAATTACCGCACGTCGCGTGGTTACATTCCATGCTAGCCAAAAGCTGAAAAGCAAAGTTGAAGCTAACTATTTGAATTAATAAACTTAATTAAAAAACACTTGAAT
>DASQFK010000058.1:0-3690 GCA_035633175.1 Methylotenera sp. | reverse complement strand
GGTTTAAACTTCCCCTTTGCGATTATTGAAGAAGGTAGGCGTGATATTGAAAAAATTCGTACCGTGCTATCCATTGATAGCGCTAATAACAGCTTAACTTTTGCTGGTAACGTTGAAGAAGGCGGCACAGTACGTTTCTGCCAGGCAACTCACGACAGGCTTGTAGAAGGCGCTGGCGATGCTGCACATTTGGTGGCAGATCATGCCAGTACAGGTCAAACTGGTTTAGCAGTATGCGTAAGTTGCGTGGGCCGTAAGGGTGTAATGGCTGCACAAGTAGTTGATGAGATTAAATTAGTGCAGCAAATTTTAGGACCGCAAACTGCTTTAACTGGCTTTTATTCTTATGGTGAGTTTGCGCCGCGCCCAGATACCAACGATAGCGTGTTACATAACCAAACGATGACCATTGGTTATTTAAGTGAAAACTTGTTGGCTTAAATTACTATCTGATAATCCAGCTGAAATTTAGTGATTGTTTACTTCACGCCCGATGCAAATCGGGCGTTTTTGTTTTATGATATGGAAGCTGAACGCTTTACTGCTGTTCGCTTAATAATGTTATTAAAAAGGAAGTAATCATGACAAATCCAGTCACCTTAAAGGTAATCCCGTTGAACTATCAGGCACATTGCCTACTGTGGGCAGCAAAGCCCAAACTTTTACCCTTGTAAATAAAGCTATGCAAGATGTAACTTTGGAAGACTACGCGGGCAAACGCAAAGTACTCAATATATTTCCGAGTGTAGATACGCCAACTTGTGCGATGTCCGTTCGCGCTTTTAATAAACATGCCAGCAGTATGGAAAATACTGTTGTATTGAACATTTCAGCTGATTTACCTTTCGCACAAACTCGCTTTTGTGCCGCTGAAGGCTTAGAAAATGTAGAGAACTTATCTACTATCCGTAATCATGACTTCTTAAAAAGTTATGGTGTATTGATTGCATCAACCAAACTGGCTGGCTTAGCAGCACGTGCGGTCATTGTGTTAGATGAAGCGAATGTGATCAAACATGTTGAATTAGTAAGTGAAATTGCTAACGAACCAAATTATGACGCTGCTTTAGCCGCATTAAAATAATAAGTCATAGCGCTTTATAAAATGTAAAAAGCCCAGTTAACTGTTTAACTGGGCTTTTTAGAGTGAAAATACTGCTAATTAAATTACTGATAATCCGTATATTTATTATTTTTACCTCGCGCTTTATCGGCGGGATACTTTAGTGCATTCAGCGCGATTTTTTTATTGGTAGCCTCAATCAAATCAATATCAAGCATTTGTGCAATTCTTAACAGATACACAAAGGTATCTGCTAGCTCGTGGCTGACTTGCTCTCTTTTTTCATCTGTTAATACATGACTTTCAGCTTCAGTATTCCATTGAAAATGCTCAACCAGTTCTGCTGCTTCCACAATCATTGCCATGCTCAAATTTTTGGGTGAATGGAATTGTGCCCAATCCCGCTCATCCACAAATTGCTGCAACTTTTGTTTTAAATTTTCTAAAGAATCAGTCATGGTTTTGTATGTGGTGCTATTTTCTGTTACTGCCAGCCACCATTTTAATTTCAAACAAACGACATTCTAATGGGCCGTTATATAGTGGAGTACGTTTACTCGGTGTTAACCGCATGAGCTTCGGCATGGTCAAGTCATTGGTTAAAAAGTAGGTGTTCCATCCTGCAAACTTGCGTTTGAGCGCTTCACCCATTTTAGGATATAAATCCGCTAACGCATTTTCTTCCCCGATACGCACGCCATAAGGAGGATTAGCAATCAGCACGCCGCTTTCCGCCGGCGGAACCGCATTCACAATATCCACATGAGCCAGCTGCACCGCAGCTAACAAGCCAGCGCCCTCCAGGTTTTGTTTAGCGATGCGCACTGCGCGTAAATCCACATCCGAACCATATATTTTTTGAAATGAAACTGCCTTTACTTTACTCGCTGCCTGATTTTTAAGCTTAGTCCATACATGAGGTTCAAAGTTTTTTAACACTTCAAAACCAAAGCTTCTTTTATAGCCCGGCGCCATATCCAAAGCAACCATCGCCGCTTCTAATAAAAACGTGCCGCTGCCGCACATCGGGTCTAATAATGGCTGCCCTACTTGCCAACCAGATAATTTCAATATACCTGCAGCTAAGTTTTCACGCAAAGGCGCTTCAATACTGGCACCACGATTACCACGCTGATAAAGTGCTGCACCTGAAGTATCCAGATAAAATTGATATTCTTCAGCGGCTAGATAAGCATGAATTCGGACTGCAGGCGTTTTAGTGTCAATATAAGGACGGCTACCTACAGCTAACCTAAATTTATCACACACCGCATCTTTAATTTTTAAAGTAGCAAATTCCAGGCTTTTTAGTGGGCATTTCACACCTGTCACTTTCACCATAAAGTCATGTTTAACATCAAACCATTGCGACCAATCAAGCTTATAGGCTGCTTCAAATAAATCTTCTTCATTCAAGTATTTGCCGCGTGCGACTTGCCATAATATACGGGTAGCAATGCGTGAATGCAGGTTGGCTGCATAACACACTGCCCAGTCACCGTCAAAGCTCACGCCACCATCAGTGGGTTTAATGGACTTAGCACCCACAAGTGCCAGTTCATCAGCAAGGAGTTGTTCTAAGCCACGCGGGCAGGTTGCAAAGTATCGGTTTGGTATCATTAGTATCGCTATTCGTTAAATTACTGCTGTTAAATTGTTGCAGCTAAATGTCTGTTCATAAAAAGTCTATTATTACTGCTCGCGTTATGTTCTGCTAGCTTTCCCACAAATTGCAGAAATTCTATTTTGTGGTTTTTCTCCAGTATGCCATCTTCTAATAACTTAGCACGCTCGCGCAAGCTGGCAATTCGTAAATCAGTTGGCTCACGTTTAAAGCCAAATACTGCAATATTGCCTGGCTTGCCAGTAGGTAATATCAGCACATTACCGCCAAAGCTCTGCTCGATGCGCTGCAAATATATATCAAATCTTTTGTCACTACCCCAAAGGTTAATCGCCAGTATGCCGTCACTTTTTAGTATATTCGCACACTGGTCAAAAAAATCCTGGCTACAGAAATCAGGCGGAATGCCGTTGCTATCAAATGCATCAATCAGCAACACATCAGCAGCGTCACTATGTTCAGCCAGATACTGCAAACCGTCACCTTCGATGACTTCTAACTGGGCATCATTTTCCGGCACACCAAACTGGCTACGCGCTAATTGAATAATTTTAGGATTTAGCTCTATTACTTTGCTCACAATATCAGGGCAATACGCATGGATATATTTAGCAATAGAGCCTCCACCCAAACCAATAGCCAAAACTTGCCTAACCGCAGGGTTAAATAATAAAAAACACATCATGCCGCGGGTATAAGCAAGTTCCAACGCCAAGGGATCTTTGATGCGCATCGCGCTTTGAATCGTAACTGAACCTAGATGTAAGGACCGTACACCATCAGACTCGCTCACATCCACCGTGTCATGGGCGCCGAGACTATTACTCACACTACGCATTAAATGTTTAGCCACGCGGAACATTATTGGGCTTCACTTTCATCTATACGCGCTTCTGAACTCGCTTCTAAACTCTCTTCTGCACTGACTTCAATCACTTCTTCGCCGTTATTATCTTCAGTTAAAACCAGTTCTGGAATAAACGCAGCCGTGGAGACAGGCTCT
>DASQFK010000057.1:0-14460 GCA_035633175.1 Methylotenera sp. | reverse complement strand
TGCAACTGATGAGCGTTCCTGTACAGTCACAACCAACACGTCGCCTTCAGCTTCTATACGCACATCTTTAAAGAACCCTGTGCCGTATAAAGACTTAATGGCTTGCGAAGCAAGATCTTCATTCATGGTTTCGCCAACTTTAACTGGTAAGTAAGTAAATACAGTACCAGGCTCAGTACGTTGTAAGCCCTCAACACGAATGTCTTTAACTACAAATGGATCCAGCGCGAATGCTGATGTGGCATATAAGCTAGAAACCAGCAATAAAATAGATTTGAGTTTCAAGTTTTCGAACTTATTGTACTTTGGGTCTGTTTTAAGGCCCAGTGTTTTTAGTTTTTTCGAAAGAGTTAAGTTTTTAATTGCCATGCATTCAGCCTATTATCAATCTGTTTATATCATTATAAAACGCAATGACCATCATTAAACCTAGTAAGGTAAAGCCAACTTTTTGACCCAAAATCATTGTCGCTTCAGATACAGGTTTTCCAGTGAAAATTTCAACCATATAATACATCAAATGACCGCCATCTAATACTGGTATGGGTAATAGATTAAGCACGCCGATGCTAATACTTATCAACGCTAAAAATGAAATGAACACTTTAATGCCCATATTCGCACTTTGGCCAGCGTAGCTGGCTATTGTCACGGGGCCACTCATGCCTTTCCATGACACTTTTCCGGTTATCATATTACCCAACATTTTTAAACTAAAAATGGCAGTATCCCAGGTTTTCTCTGTGGCTTTCAGCAATCCCCCCAATAATGAGTAATGTGTAGTCACAAAAATTTTATCAAGTTCCGCCTGCTCTATTTTAAACGCTGCACCTATGCGACCAAATGTTTTACCATTTTCGACAATCGGCTCCGGTGTAACTGTTAGTTTAACTTCAGCGCCTCCGCGCTCTACCGTTACACTTAAAGGCACATTTGGATGCAGTCTAATTTCTTGAACGAAATCTTCCCATACGTTCACTTGGGTGTTATTGATTTGCCGAATTAGATCATTCGTTTTTAAGCCCGCCAAATCGGCAGGGCTATTTTTGGTCACTTCTCCTATACGAGCAGGAATATCAGGCTGGTGGATAGCTAACCCTAGTTTTGCCAAAATGTCTTGATTTTCATCATCATATGTCACTCCTGATAAATCAAGTTGGTGCACATGAATTTCCTGATTAGTATTGATGGCTTGAACTTCTACGCTTTTATTTTTCAAAGCTTCATTCAGTAATAACCAGCGTACATCTTGCCAGCTAGTGATATCTTTACCGTTAATTTTTTGGATCGTTTCACCTTCTACAAAGCTAGCTGTAGCAGCTGGCGTATTATCCAGCACTTTACCTAACTGGGGTTTCATCCCTACCTCGCCCATCATTAAGATTAGCCAGTACAACACTATCGCAAGCAGCAGATTTGCACTTGGACCGGCAAGCACGATTGCAATACGCTTGGCCACAGGCTGACGATTAAAAGCGCGTTTTAAGTCCATTTCAGAATAGATTGGCGGCGGATTTTGTGCATTAGTATCTGATGCAATCTCACGCTCGTCTAGCATTTTTACGTAGCCACCAAGTGGAATTGCCGCAAGCACGAATTCAGTCTCGTCTTTACCGAATTTTTTGGTAAAGAGTGGTTTGCCAAAACCAACGGAGAACTTTAATACCTTTACGCCACACCATTTGGCCACCTGAAAATGGCCATATTCATGTACGGTTACTAATAAACCTAGTGTAAATATAAAGGCTAAAGGTGTTATTAATGCTTCTAGCATGAGTAATAAATCAATGAAGTATGCGTTAAATTAATCATGTATGTTTAACCAATGTTTAGCAGCCTGTCTTGCAACCGTATCTACGACGACTAATTGCTCGATTGATTCTACAGTTTCAATAGTGGTTGCGGTTAAAACAGACTCTATAAGTTGAGGGATATCCATAAAGCCAATTTTTTCAGCTAAAAACGCCTCCACCGCTATTTCATTGACTGCATTTAAAATAGCCGGTGCAGTACCGCCTAAGTTTAATGCTTCATAAGCAATCTTTAAGCATGGAAACTTCACCATATCTGGCGCGCAAAAATCTAACCTAGCTGTTGCTAATAAATCTAAGCTACTGACACCACTGGTCAATCTATCTGGATAACCAAGCCCATAGGCAATCGGTGTGCGCATGTCAGGGTTTCCAAGTTGTGCAAGCACGCTACCATCAACATATTCCACCATAGAATGAATAATACTCTGAGGATGTACAATTACCTCAATTTGTGAGGGATGTGCATTGAATAGCCAGTGTGCTTCAATGACTTCTAAACCTTTATTCATCAAGGTTGCGGAATCAATGGTAATTTTGGGGCCCATCACCCAGTTTGGATGATTTAAAGCCTGTGCCCGTGTAACGGCTTTTAACTCTTCTATACTGGCATTTCTAAAAGGTCCGCCAGAAGCAGTTAAAAGTACGCGTTTAACCCCCATGTCTGCCAAATGCCGACTGCGTTGATGCGGCATTACTTGGAAAATAGCATTATGCTCACTATCAATCGGCAATAACGTAGCGCCGCCTTCATCTACCGCTTGCATAAATAAATTGCCAGCCATTACCAGCGTTTCTTTATTAGCCAATAAAATACGTTTACCACTACGCGCTGCTGCCATGGCAGGATGCAGTCCTGCCGCACCAACGATAGCGGCCATGACAATGTCTACTTGCTCATGCGCGGATACGTAATTAAGAGAGGCTTCTCCATGCAATACGGTAGTATTGGAACCAATTGCCTTAAGTTGCCTGCTTAGCTCGTCTGCTGACTGCTCCTGCAACATTACTGCGTATTGTGGGGCATATTGCTGACATAAAGTGAATAAGCCCTTTACGTTGTTGTTTGCAGTTAAAGCAAATACATTAAAGCGGCTAGAATGTTGAGAAATCACATCTAATGTATGCAAACCAATGGTACCGGTAGCACCTAATATAGTGACCTGCTGTATTTTTTGATAAGGCAAAGTGTTTGTCATGCTACTGAATATTCGCATAAAGAGGGAGGTAAATGTAAAACAGGCTCAATGCCAAACTTGGAATCAAGCCATCCATCCTATCTAAAATGCCTCCATGTCCGGGGAGCAATTGACTACTATCTTTAATGCCTGCCTGACGTTTTAAGAGCGATTCTAATAAATCACCCATGATACTAAGCACCACAATTAACCAAAATCCGACTAAAAACCAATAACTGTAATTTAAGAAATAACAAAGCAGAGTGCCATATATGGTCACTGCTAATAGTCCGCCTGCAACACCTTCCCAAGTTTTACCCGGACTAATTTCAGGCGCTAATTTATGACGGCCAAACCTTTTACCTGCAAAATAGGCTGCGCTATCCGCAATACTTACTGTTGCGATGACGCTCAATAACAGCCAAGGACTTATTACTCGAAGCTCAACCAACGCTACCCAAGTGGATAATAAAAGTAACAAGCCTAAAATTGCTAAAGCTAACTGGTGGTTAATTATTTTTCTTGTGATCAGCCAGATAGGTGCGAGCAAAACCCAGAACAACGTCACAATCCCGAGTAAGTTAAGCACAAATACATCATGATAAAGCGTCGCCGAAGTGGAAAAAGTAATTCCTGAAGTGAAAAATATCGTTAAACTTAACACCAGAGCAAGGGTAACATAGCTATACATTTGCGACTTATTGAGCTTAATCAAATTAGACCATTCCCACGCTGCAATCAATGTAACGACTAAAGTTAACAATGCCCAACCCATATTCGACGCTAAAAACATGGCAGTTAAAAAACCAGCGATAAGCATGGCTGCAGTATTGACTCTCGTTTTAAGCATGGATTAGGATTTAGTTTAATTTAGATGGATTGATAAAAATAGAATCAACTGGCTTATATATTTGCCAGCTTTATTTTGCAGTTTGATTGATTGAAGATTCCGTCAACTGCTCACTAGTACGACCGAAGCGGCGTTCACGCTGTTGATAAGATAATATTGCTAAATTAAAAGCGACTTCATCAAAATCTGGCCACAATGTATCCGTGAAATAGAGTTCCGTATAAGCTAGTTGCCACAATAAAAAATTGCTAATGCGCGTTTCTCCGCCTGTGCGTATAAATAAGTCCGGCTCAGGCGCGTAGTTCATTGATAAATAAGGCGTCAGATGATCTTCTCTATAAAAGCCAGCAAGTTGCGGAGCGACTAGTTGCATTTTATTGACCGCCTGCATGACATCCCAGCGACCACCATAATTCGCCGCAATGGTAAGTACAAGCCCAGTATTACCCGCAGTGAGTTGAACTGACTCTTCAATTTTAGCTATAAGCGCTGCATCAAAACGACTGTGATCGCCAATTAAGACTAACTTGATATTATTTTGATGTAGTTTTACTACTTCGCGTTTCAGCGCATCCATGAACAAGCCCATTAAAAAGCTGACTTCTTCAGGCGGTCTGCGCCAATTTTCACTGCTGAACGCAAACAGGGTCAAATAATCGACTTTATGCGTAACGCAGTATTTGACAACATCCCGCACGGTTTCGACACCGCGTTTATGACCAGCAATGCGAGGTAAAAAGCGTTTGCGCGCCCAACGTCCGTTGCCATCCATAATAATAGCAATGTGCTTAGGAACCTCAGCCGTGGTTGGAATGCTTTGCGTCGTACTGGCGAAGAGGGCCAATTAGCACTCCAAACTTTGAGGACGTAAATTAGTTTTTACAGTATGCATCATTGTTTTCAAGGCGGTATTCATGGCTATACTGCCATTAACTCCGCTTCTTTAACCTGTAACATTTTATCTACTTCAGCTACTGCTTTATCAGTGGCTTTCTGGATGTCATCTTGTGCACGGCGCTCATCATCTTCAGAGATTTCTTTGTCTTTAATCATTTTCTTTAAGGTATCGTTCGCATCGCGGCGTACATTGCGGATAGAAACTTTAGCGTCTTCAGCTTCGCCGCGTACAATTTTTGTTAAATCGCGACGACGCTCTTCAGTCAACATTGGCATCGGCACACGAATCAAATCACCATTAGTTGCAGGATTTAGGCCTAAATCGCTATCACGAATAGCTTTTTCAACTTTACTTATCATGGCTTTTTCGAAGGGCTGTACGTTAATCGTACGTGAATCACCTAAATTGACGTTAGCGACCTGATTAACTGCCACCATAGAGCCGTAGTACTCCACCATGATATGGTCTAGCAAACCAACATGTGCACGACCTGTGCGTACCTTAGCTAAATCATTTTTTAAAACTTCTAATGATCTTTGCATTTTTTGTTCTGCTGTTTTTTTAACTTCATCTAACATTTGTTTCTCCAACATATTCTAATAATTTGGTACTCAAGTACTTGTTTACGGTAAGTTTCTTTATAGAAATACCTTAACCCCTATGCGCTAGGGAGTAACCATAGTGCCTTCATCTTCACCCATCACAACTCTTTTCAAAGCGCCCTGTTTGAATATGCTAAACACTGAAATAGGTAGCTTTTGGTCGCGGCATAAAGTAAGTGCAGTTGCATCCATCACTTTAAGGTTTTTAATGATGGCCTCGTCAAATGTAATGGTTTTATAGCGCATAGCTTCTGGATTAGTTTTTGGATCGTCAGTATAAATGCCGTCTACTTTAGTGGCTTTAATCACAATATCCGCATTCATTTCCATACCGCGCAATGCGGCGGCTGTATCTGTGGTAAAGAAAGGATTACCTGTACCTGCACCAAAGATCACTACACGACCTTCTTCTAAATAACGTATTGCTTTGCCTCTGATATACGGTTCAGCAACTTGTTCAATATTCAATGCGCTTTGCACTCGAGCGTTGAGACCAATATTTTTCATGGCATCTTGCAATGCCATTGCGTTCATTACCGTAGCCAACATGCCCATATAATCAGCAGTGGCTCTATCCATGCCTTCTGCAGCTGGCGCAACACCACGGAAAATATTACCTCCGCCAATCACTACTGCAACCTGTACGCCTAAATCCACCACTTCTTTGACTTCATTCACAATTCGGGTAATGGTAGCGCGGTTGATGCCATAGGCATCATCACCCATTAATGCCTCGCCTGATAGTTTAAGTAAGATGCGCTTATAGGCTGGTACGGACACAAGTATTCCTCTTTTTTAAGTTTGCTTATTTAAGCATAAAAACGCTCTTTTAGGCATAAAATCAGCGCGGGAAATGTAAATTCCGTGTAAAAAAATGCGTTAACTTACGACAAAAAAAAGGATTAAGCATGACGCTTAATCCTTTTTTAAACTGACTGGCTTACCAGCTGGTTATTGCTTGAATCTTATCGTTTATTAAACCAATTATTACACTTTTGCTGCGGCTGCAACTTCAGCAGCGTAATCAACGACTACTTTCTCAATGCCTTCACCAACGGTGTACATGGTGAATGAAGCCACTGATGCGCCTCTAGATTTTAGCAATTGCTCAATCGTAAACTTGTCATCTTTAACAAAGATTTGGCTTAACAAAGTCACTTCTTTTAAGAATTTTTGCACAGTACCGTCAGCAATTTTTTCTAACATCGCTTCTGGCTTACCCGCTTCTTTTGCTTTTTCAATGGCAACACGACGCTCAGCTTCAATCAGGCTCGCATCAATGCCGCTGGCATCTAATGATTTTGGTTTTGCCGCAGCAATGTGCATTGCAATATCTTTAGCTAAAGCGTCATCGCCGCCTACTAAGTCCACTAACACACCAATTTTGCTGCCGTGGATGTAGCTTGCAAGCTTACCTTGTACAGTTGGACGTACAAAACGACGTGGAGTGATGTTCTCACCGATTTTGCCAACCAATTGCGCACGGGTTTCTTCAACCGTTGCTTCGCGCATAGGTAGTGCATTTACTGCTTCAATATCAGTCGCGGCACTCGCTGCAACAATACCAGCCAATTCGTTCACAAATTTTAGGAAATCTTCATTTTTAGCACAGAAGTCAGTTTCTGAGTTGACTTCAATCATTGCACCAGATTTGCCGTCAGCACTAATGCTTACGCCAACGGTACCTTCAGCCGCTACGCGGCCAGCCGCTTTGCTTGCTTTGTTACCAAAACGTACACGAAGAATCTCTTCTGCACGTGCTGAATCGCCCTCCGCTTCAGTTAGCGCTTTTTTACAATCCATCATAGGCGCATCAGTGCGCTCACGTAATTCTTTTACCATACTTGCGGTAATTTCAGCCATTTTAAGCTCCTATATTTCTACAAACCACATTAAATTTGTGGCTTAACTTATTGATTTTATGATTATTAATTGGTTAAATTAATTAAAATTTAACCAATTAATTTTAAAACTAAAAAAGGGGCATTAAGCCCCTTTTAAGCTAGCAATGATTACTCAGCAGCTGTTTCAGCAACTTCAGCAGTTTCTTCGCTTGCTGATTTAACAAGTTCAGAAATCACAGAGCTACGGCCTTCCAATACTGCATCTGCAATACCGCGGGCATACAAACGAATAGCACGGCTAGAGTCATCGTTACCAGGAATCACGTAAGCAACGCCGTCAGGTGAGTTGTTAGTATCTACAACGCCAATCACTGGAATGCCTAATTTAGCAGCTTCAGTAATTGCGCCGCTTTCATGACCAACGTCAATAATGAAAATAGCGTCAGGCAAACCGCCCATTTCTTTAATGCCGCCGATAGAACGCTCTAATTTTTCAATTTCACGTTTATAACCTAACGCTTCTTTTTTACCGAATTTTTCTAAGCTGCCATCTAATAACATCGCCTCAAAGTCATGCAGACGTTTGATAGATTGTTTAACAGTTTTAAAGTTAGTCAGCATACCGCCCAACCAACGATGATTCACGTAAGCACAACCTGCACGGCTCGCTTCTTCTTTTACGATGTCGCGTGCTTGGCGTTTAGTACCTACGAATAAAATACGACCCTTGTTAGCCGCCAATGTACGCACGTGTTTAAGCGCATCTTCAAACATTGGCAATGTTTTTTCAAGGTTTACAATATGGATTTTGTTGCGGTCACCGAAAATGAACGGTGCCATTTTTGGGTTCCAGTAACGGGTTTGATGGCCGAAGTGAACTCCAGCTTCCAGCATTTGACGCATGGTGACAGACATTTGATACTCCATGTAAGGGTTAAAATTACACAAGCCCAACAACATCCGACTCACTATAATAAAGTTTGCCAGACACCCTGTACGGGGCTGTGTATTGTTTTATAAACTTCTACAAAATTGTTAAAAAAATGCAGAACGCAAGATATTACCACTAAGCGATTGAGTTCGCTAGCCTTTAATGCTTATTAAATATGCAATGCCATGCTAGTTCGGCGTGAAAATATTATCTTTCTCATTAATTGCTTGATTAAGCAGTAAACCAGTAAAAATCAAGACTGCAGTGAACTTAGCCCTTTTAACATCATCACATTGGCTGTGTTAAAATACTTTAATTAAATCGACTACAAGTAAGTTCATGGCTATCACAATTAAAAATCAGCAAGATATTGAAAAAATGCGCATCGCCGGCAAGCTCGCCTCTGAAGTGCTTGACTTTATTACGCCGCACGTCGTGCACGGCGTAACCACAGAAGCGCTAGACAAACTTTGCCATGATTATATTGTAAATGTACAGCAAGCCATCCCGGCGCCGTTAAATTATGCGCCTGATGGTCATACGCCCTACCCCAAATCTATTTGCACTTCTATCAACCAACAAATTTGCCATGGTGTACCCAGTGACAAAGTGTTAAAAAATGGTGACATTCTGAATATTGATGTGACAGTCATTAAAGATGGCTACCATGGCGATACCAGCCGCATGTTTTATATCGGTGACCCTTCAGTACAAGCCAAGCGTTTATGCGACATTACCTATGACGCTATGTGGTTAGGCATATCTAAAGTGAAACCAGGTGCTACGTTGGGCGATATTGGCTATGCAATCCAAACCTTTGCTGAAAAAAGCGGTTACAGCGTGGTGCGTGAATTTTGTGGGCACGGCATAGGTAAGGTGTTTCATGAAGACCCTCAAGTTTTACATTACGGAAAACCAGGCATGGGACTCAGGCTACAAGCTGGCATGATGTTTACCATTGAACCAATGATTAACGCTGGCAAGCGCGACATTAAACAAATGCCGGATGGCTGGACCATCGTGACGAAAGACCGTAGTCTTTCAGCACAATGGGAACATACGATTTTAGTGACTGAGTCAGGCTTCGAGGTAATGACCTTATCTAGCGGATCGCCTGCTACACCCGCTTTTGTAAATGCATAATACAAAAGCGGCTTATAAAGCATGCTGTTAAGTGATACAAACAGTGAAAAAAAGACTGAAAAAGAACAGCTCTCTGCTTGGAGACTGCAGCTTAAAAAAGGCTATGCATCACTAAAAGCTGATTTTTTACTAAAACCCAATACCACACGATTATTTAAGCAGCATTGCAAGTTGATTGATACCTTGCTTGCTGAAATTTGGCTACATGCGAATGTTAATCCAACATGTTGCCTGATTGCCGTGGGCGGCTATGGTCGCGGTGAGCTTTACCCTCACTCAGACATTGATCTACTCATCCTAGTACCAGAATTACCTCCAGAAAATAATCCAGATATTCAAGTAATAAACAGCAATATCGAAGTGCTCATTGGCTTGCTGTGGGATATCGGCTTGAATGTAGGCCACAGTGTGCGGAACTTAAATGAATGTATAGATGAAGCCAAGAAGGATATTACGGTACAAACTACCTTAATAGAGTCCCGCTTGCTGATAGGTGAAAATAATCTATACCACAGTTTTTTAAATGAAGTGAGTCGCACCATGAATGCGGCAAGCTTTTTTGATGCAAAATTTAAAGAACAGGATAATCGCCACGCCAAATTTAATGATACCGCTTATAACTTAGAGCCTAATATCAAAGAAAGCCCTGGCGGCTTGCGTGACTTGCACATGATTAGCTGGGTTACACGTAGCTTAAATATGGGTAACTCAACGCATACTGGCAACGATAACACTTGGGCTTTGTTAATTAAGCAAAACGTCATTACTCCGCTTGAAGGGAGACAGATTCAGCAACATCAAAAAAACCTGCAATTACTACGTATACACTTACATTTCTTAAGCAATCGTCGAGAAGATCGATTACTATTCGATTTTCAGAATGAGCTGGCGGCCATATTAAGCTACGTAAATACCCCTCGCAAACGTGCGAGTGAGCAATTGATGCAAAGTTATTATCGTAGCGTAAAGTTTGTGCAGTTAATGAACGAGATTTTGCTTAAATCGTTACAACAAAGGCAATTCGCGACATCGTATTCAATCAAGCCTATCAATGAACGTTTTGAGGCACACGGTCATTTACTGGAGGTCAAAACAGCCGGTTTATTGCAACAGCAGCCATCTGCAATTTTAGAAGCGTTCTTACTATTGCAGCAGCACCCTGAACTAACCGGTATGGGCGCTTCGTTATTGCGTAACCTGCAGCGCGTAAAAAATCTGGTTAACCGGGATTTTCGGCAAAATCCAGAGAATAAAAAACTCTTCATTGGAATTTTATCCCAGCCCAATGGGGTGAATCATGCTTTACGTGCCATGAATCGATATGGCATCTTAGGCTGCTACATTCCTGCCTTTGGTAAAATTATCGGTCAAATGCAGCATGATCTATTTCATGTTTATACCGTTGATGAGCATATTCTCAATGTGTTGGCTAATTTAAGACGATTTGCCAAACCCGACCTTAAACATGAGTTTCCACTCTGTAGCAAATTGTTTGCAGCTTTTGATGCGCCGCACCTATTATATCTGGCGGCTATATTTCACGACATTGCAAAAGGCCGTGGCGGCGATCATTCCACACTAGGTACACTCGATGCCATTAAGTTTTGCAAATTACACGGGCTTGCTAAGTCAGACAGTGCTTTGGTGGCGTGGCTAGTAGAAGCGCACTTAAAAATGTCTTCTACTGCACAAAAATCTGATTTATCCGACCCTATTGTCATTGAGTCATTTGCAGGGTTTGTACAAAATGAGCACAGGCTAATTGCACTTTATTTACTCACAGTGGCAGATATACGTGGCACCAGCCCTGCTGTTTGGAATGCATGGAAAGCACGATTGCTAGAGAGTTTATTTCATGCAACAAAACAGGCGTTGAGTCATAAAATATTACCTGCTCAAGAAGCCATTGCAGCCCGTAGAGTAGAAGCAGCTAAAAAACTCAATAAATTCGGCTTACAAGCTCACTCATATGAACCTTTATGGGCGCAGTTTGGCCTTAGTTATTTTGTACGTCATGAATCAGATGAAATTGCTTGGCATAGTCGCTTACTCACGCCTCACTTAAACACCGCAACGCCAATTGTGCGTGCACGCTTAAGCCCCAACGGTGATGGGATTCAGGTGATGATTTACACCAAAGATCGAAATGACTTGTTCGCCCGCATATGTAACTTTTTTGATCGGATGGGTTATGGAATTGTTGAAGCAAAGATTTACACCACCGATCACGCTTATGCGCTAGATAGTTTTATTATTCTAGATCAATCAGGTAAGTCTGTAAGTTACAGTGGATTGTTAAAATTTATTGAAGTAGAACTTACCCAGAAACTGACAGAAAATAATGTATTAGAGGCGCCAATGCAGGGTCGCCTCAGCCGTCAGGTTAAGCACATGCCGATTCAAACGCAGATCAGCATTACTAAGGAAGCGGACAATAAGTATCACCGGCTTGATGTTGTAGCGAATGATCGCCCTGGCCTGCTTGCGATGCTGGCACGTACCTTTTTGATGCATGATATTGAACTGCATAATGCAAAAATCAACACATTGGGCAACCGTGCAGAAGACTGCTTTTTAATCTCAGCACTCAAAGGTGAGCAATTAGATGCAACTCATATTGAATTGCTACTTGAGAAGCTTAACGAGATTTAAGTGGGTAATTTTGTTTTGGCTGAATTGAATCACTAGCAGAGTTATTAACTAGGCAAACAAAAAAGCCTTGAAGAATCAAGGCTTATTGTAAAACTTAATATTGCTAAAGCAAATATTCAGACTAGCTGTGTTTGTAGTGCTTTTTCAATTGTTTAACCACTTCCCATTGGCTTTTCATGCCTTTCGGGAACACAACAAAATCGCCAGCTTTAATTGTGACTTTTTCGCCGCCTTGTGGGGTTACAGTGAATTCGCCTTCAAGCACGTATGCGCTTTCTGTCATGCCGAAATCTAATGGGAATTTAGATGGTGCACAATCCCAGATAGACCAGCTAGAAACGCCTAATTGTTTTAACTTTTCTTCTGACGGGTTATGTTCTACGGTGATTTGGCTCATTATATGGTCCTCAAAACTATCAATTAAAAATACTGTAATAAAATAATGCCGCTTAACACTAAGCGGCAACAAAATTATTTTAGAAATCTTGGCGGAAGAGGTGAGATTCGAACTCACGGTGGGCTCGCACCCACGACAGTTTTCAAGACTGTAGCATTAAACCGCTCTGCCACTCTTCCTTTAGCCTTACTTTTAGCTCTTAAAACAAGCTTTATTCGCTTACGATTTCAACGAAAACGAGATTATAGCAAAGAATTACTCATCTTGAATATCCTGATTAGGAAATATTACATCGGTATAGCCAAAATCTTTTAAATCTGTGATGCGCATGGGATATAAGATACCATCCAAATGATCGCACTCATGCTGCACTACCCTTGCATGGAAGCCGCTGACAAGCCTGTCGATAGGATTGCCATACTGGTCAACCCCAGTGTAGTGCAACCTCGTATAGCGTGGCACAAGCCCGCGCATGCCGGGAACAGATAAGCAGCCCTCCCAATCTTCTTCCATTTCATCACTAATTGGCGTAAGCACAGGGTTAATTAATACGGTATAAGGCACAGCATCCGCATCTGGATAACGCGGGTTCTTGGTATGAACCGATTCTTTTTGTCCAAAAATAACCACACGTACGCTCACACCTATTTGTGGCGCGGCAATCCCTGCTCCGTTCATATCTAGCATGGTATCTTCTAAATCTGTGATGAGTGCATGTAGTTCTGGGGTGTTGAACACTTCAACTGGTGCTGCTTTTAACAGCAATATTGGGTCACCCATGCGTAAAACCGTTTTAATCGCCATTTTTAATTAACCTTACTCTGTTAACAATAATTTTTAGCATATATTTTAGATTGATTTATTTAGCATTCGTTTTGTTTTACTAGCGCAGCAATCAAATTACGTACGCGCACCATCGTTACATTCAAATTGGCCATGACATCTTCATATTGAATATTATGCAAGCTATTGCCACGCCCAGCTGCTTGATTAGCAATTGGACAGATTGCCGCATAGCTAATATTTAATTCGCGCGCTAAAGCAGCTTCCGGCATGCCTGTCATGCCCACCATGGTTGCGCCATCACGTTCCAAACGATTGATCTCGGCCGCTGTTTCTAAACGCGGACCTTGCATCGCGGCATACACGCCTTGAGTGACGAGTGGCTCGCCTATTGATTCCGCCGCCGCCGCCCACATTGCGCGCAAATTAACACAGTATGGTTCAGTAAAATCAATATGCTTCACTGGTAGTTCTACGCCATCATAAAATGTAGTTTTTCTACCATGTGTATAGTCAATAATTTGATCTGGCATGGCAATCATACCAGGCAGTAAATCAGCATGAATGCCGCCCACTGTCGCCACCGCTGCAATTTTTTTTACACCTTGCAAATAAAGTGCATATATATTCGCACGATAATTCACTTCATGTGGGGGGATGGTATGTCCATTACCGTGACGCGCTAAAAAAATCACTTCCCGACCTTCGATTTCACCAAATATTAATGGCTGTGATGGCTCCCCATAAGGAGTCCGTACAATCAATCGTTTAGTAATATTTAAGTTATCTAATTGCGTTAAACCTGTGCCACCAATGATTGCTAACATTAACTTACCTTAAAAATGAATCCAATTAATTCATTTTAGCAAAGCTTTACCACTTAGCTATAAGGTTTTCCATGAATGTCATCATTTGCACTTGTTAATAAAATGATGAATATTAATTTTTAGACTCATTTTTGAATTTTGCTATCAAAAAAATACCATCATTTATGGCATACTCACGCCATGACTAATGCACAACCTTTTGAGAAAATGACTAGAAAAACAGTGGAAGCTGACATGGTAGTTAAACAAAGTTTAAGCCTATCCAATCAGCATTATGAGAACTTCCCAGTAGCCTCTGTTTTTTTGCCACAGCATTTACGTGAGCCAATCGGTTTAATTTATAGCTTTGCCAGGCAAGCCGATGATTTTGCAGATGAAGGCGATTTAACAATAGATGAGCGTTTGGCATTGCTTAACGGTTTTCGAGATGAGCTTGATTTACTCCATGCTTATATCAAACCGCAAACCGTTCTTTTTGCCACGTTAGGGCAAATGATTAAAACTAAAAAATTGCCTTTTGAACCTTTTTATCACTTGCTTGAGG
>DASQFK010000056.1:0-32178 GCA_035633175.1 Methylotenera sp. | reverse complement strand
TGCCCAAGAAGGTGCTGAGGCTAACAACGTTGGTTTATGGGTAGACCATAATCCAATAGCTCCTTGGCAATTTCGGCATACCAAAAACTAGTCAAACGGTAACGCGAAATTTAAAGGAATAGTTGATTATGTGCAGCAACTACCAGCCTATCAAAAATCATCACAACCCTTGGGTTAAACAGCACTTCAGTGTTGACCTCCCTGATAATCCTTGGCGAGAAGAGATTTACCCAACGTACGCTTCACCTTTTATAACTTTAGATAAAGGAATGCCTCGCTGTGATCTTTCACAATTTGGACTAGTGCCATTTTGGGCGGCGGATAAAAAGAATTTCGGTCTGCATACGTACAACGCGCGCACTGAATCAGTTGCAGAAAAGCCAGCTTTCAGGTCAGCCTGGAAAGAGCGGAGATTTGGGGTAGTCCTCCTTGAAAGTTTCTTTGAGCCTAACTGGGAAACCGATAAAGCTGTACGCTGGCGTATCAAAAGAGCTGACGGACAACCAATTGCTGTGGCTTCCATATGGGATCGAATAGTTAACAAAGAAACAGCAGAAGTTATTCACTCATTCTCAATGTTAACCATTAACGCGGATGGTCACGAAGTCATGCAGCATTTTCATAGACCCACTAAAGAAAAGCGATCCATAGTAGTCCTGCAGGATAACCAGTACCATGATTGGTTTAATGCCACCCAGGAGGAAGCATTGGGTATGTTAACGTTAGCGCCACCTGGTTTCCTTGTAAGTGAACCGGCACCGAAAACATGAAACAAGAACGTATAGAAAAGTTACTCGAATTAAGTGTCAAGTTATCTTTAGCCATCGAAGATATCTTGCAGGTGAAAGAGGCTAAACAGCAAGATCTAGACAATATGCATCCAACTCTTCAGAAGGGTCAGCCTGGAATAAAATTACAGTCATACATCTATCAACTAGAGCAGGCAGAGCTCGGAATTCAAGCAGCAATTAATGCAATTGATTCCTAGTGGAATAAAACTCACGAGGCTTGTGCCATTTACATTTTCCGCTAATTACCGCAAGCTTAGCTGCCATCTATTTAATTTTTCAAAGATAGTACTATCAATAATTCTTTTATGCTCAACATATAACCAAATGGTCGATTCTATTGAACGTGCTGCCGAAAATGCCTATCTCACTGGTGAGAAATACCTTAATCCGTACACTCTAAACAGCCATGAATTTAACTGTTATGAGCGTGGGTGGACTCAGGCAGTTAAGAAGTCTGATTTAGGTTTATTGCCAAAGCCTGTAGTCAAATATGAGAAAACGTTTTCTTTAAACTATCCAAAAGAACGGGAATCCGCTTACAGGACTCCATCAGACCCCGATTCCGCTGAAGCATATCGTAATCGGAAAGGCTGATAATCAATTACCTATGACAAACTTCACAACAGTTGGTAAATATTAATATGGCGATCGAAATTGAACGTAAGTACCTGGTTATAGGTGAGGGATGGAAAAATGCGCCTAGCATTCAAATGATTCAAGCCTATCTAAGCCGTGATAAATCCCGCACAGTCCGAGTTAGGGTCGCTGGAGACAAAGCTTTTCTAACTATCAAAGGTGAAAATCACGGAGCAACACGCGCAGAGTTTGAATACGAAGTACCCCTCTTAGACGCTAGATCCATGATAACCATGTGTGAAGGTCCAGTGATTAATAAAACACGCTATAAAGTCAATTATGAGGGCTTTACGTGGGAGGTTGATGTCTTTGCAGATGACAATGAAGGGTTAGTCATTGCTGAGATTGAGCTGAGAAGCGAAGATGAAGTCTTTCCGGTACCTGATTGGATTGGCGCGGAAGTGACGGGTGACCCTAAATACTATAATTCAAGCCTTATCAGTTTTCCTTTTCAAGAATGGCAAAAATAATTGCAAAATAAATCGAAAAATAAGCATTCTTTCTTTGTACAAAGACTAAATACATATGCCCAGGTTGTTTTTACTGTGGCTAATATTAATCTTTTTAGGGAAATAAAATGCAATTCGATTTATACAAAAGCAATTCAAATAGTTCTAAATTTCTTGTCGTTCGTGGTGGCCAATCGCTACACAATTTAATATTGGATGACTCAGACTTTAAACAAGTATCACGATTCAAGCTTGGCTTTAACATCCATGAACTAAAACCTGCTATTGGTTTCGATTATCAAGCAGCAGTGACAGCTATCAACTCTGTGGGATTTTATATACAGCGGGTAATTATTGAGGTGACTGTAAGCTAGTTTCTGTATACAAGCGTGACCGATAGTCACGCTTGTTCCCTGCGCCTGATTTAATTTCTGTTGTTTTAATAGGATTTTGTGCAACACCCCATAAGCGACTAGTTCTACCTCATAAGTCGCTAGCACCAACCGCATAAAGCACTAGTAAAAAGCCTGATAATTCATGCTTTTTTATCTGGTAAGTAACTAATTGCTAATTTTTCACAGAATGTATTAACTAACTCTATCCTGAAACATAAAAGGCCATTAATACGCTAATGACTGCCAGTTTTTATAAAAATAAGTGAACGGTTTATAATGAATTGTCTTAAGTCGATATCTAAGGAGATTGCAGATGACAACAAAATCAGAGGTAGAACTTCGTATCGACGAATTGCAAGCACTTGCTATTGAAACGTTTGGTACTAAAACTATGGCAGATGCATGGCTCCAGAAAGAAAACTTTGCTTTAGGAGCGACCCCAATATCAATGGCTGAATCAGAATCAGGACTTATGGAAGTTAAAAAAATACTTAGTGCCATAAGTTATGGTGGGGTTGTATAGCTATCAAAGAGTTTATAAAAGAAAAGGCTCCGTTAGGAGCCTTTTCTTTATTGCTAACCGAATCTCTTAGAATATCTGCACTTTGGCGGAAACCTTTTCAGGTGGAACTTGTACGAAATTTTCATCACTTCGGTATGTACAGGCAACTAAATTATAACCTTTTATTTATAGTTTCATTAAATATGTGATTACCCTTTGAAATTGACTGCTTCCGGCCCAAAGCAGCCATTAATTAATTCACTATTTTTCAGCAATTGTATTAATGGCTAAATCTTTGATCAAATATTACTTTTTCTTATAGTCACAGTTTTTACATTTTCCTTTAACTGTTTCAAAACCTTTAACGCTATCTAATCCAATGACATTTGCGAAATTGGCATCATCAACTAAAGCATCAGTCATATTGGCCCCCGTGAGATTTGCACCAGTGAGATCAGCTTGACCTAATTCTGCACGATACATATTTGTATGGCTTAAGTTTGCACCGCGCAAATTCGCAAACAAGAAGCTAGCGATATTTAAGTCGGCACCCTCAAAGTTAGTATTTGAAAAATCAGCGCCTACTGTGTCAAATTTCATCTGACCCATAGGCTGATTGCCCATGTCTAAACCGAATTTACCTTTTTGCACATTTGCGCCACTCATATCAACTTTACCTAGAGTACCAATCATGCGTGCGTTAGTCAGGTTAGCACCCTTAAAATTTGTTTTATCAAAGATGGCCTGGAAAATGATGGCATCAGTTAAGTTTGCGTTGCTAAGATTGGTACCTTCTAAGCGCGCTAAATTCAAATAAGAGCGTTGTAAATTGGCTCCACTTAAATTTGCTCCGCGTAAATATGAGCCAAAAAAGCTGATGTTTTCCATTTTGCAGTGGCGCAAATCCATACCATCAAAATTCAGATAACCAACATCTTTATTCGATAAATCACAGCTAGGTTTTTTGATTTCTGCTAATGCTTGTTCTTGAGTAATTTTTACTCGCTCTACTTCTTGAGTTTTGGCATATTCGACAGCTGCTTTTGCAATAATCTCTTTTTTGTTAGGCGCTTTATCAAATGCTGCCTTTGATTTGTCAGTACCAAAGCAATAAGTCTTACCCTCAAATACAGAGTTTTGTGAACAGTCACTCGGCACTATTAACCCAGCAGCCATACTAGTTGTACAGTTATTGCCAAACTCACCGGCTGATACTGCGGTAGAAAATATGGCTAATACCATGATTGCTATAAAACGTAATGCTTTCATTTTGATTCTCCTAATAGTTACAACACGAGCGATTCATTAAAGACGTTCTAGCTTACATTTAATAAAAATACAATATATTAACAATGATATTATTGACATATATTATATTTGTCAATAATATATCTATAGTTTAATTGATAAAGGTTCATTATGAATGAAGTCTTAGATCCAACAACCCTGGCTTCCTTGAAACAATCAGCAACTAAGGCTAGCTTATTTCTAAAAGCATTAGCTAATGACGATCGCCTTCTGATTCTTTGCTATCTGTCACAAGGAGAAATGAACGTAGGCGAGCTGGAAAAGGCTACTGAAATCAGTCAGCCGACGTTGTCTCAGCAATTAACTATATTGCGTGAAGAGGGCTTTGTTAAAACCCGCCGCAAAGGTAAATATATCTATTACACGCTTGATAGCAACGAAGTGGTTGAGCTTATGAAAACTCTCGCCCAGCTCTTTTGTTAATTAATATTTTGTATTTGGAGAATTCAAAATGAACTCAAATCAAACCATGAATCCAGGAATACAAAATTTTGATATCGTCGTGATTGGTGGCGGCTCCGCTGGTATAGCAGTGAGTGCAAGTTTGCTTAAACGCGACTCGAAACTCACGATAGCTATAATAGAGCCTAACGATAAGCATTATTACCAGCCCGCTTGGACCCTTGTAGGTGGAGGCAGTTTTGATATCAACAAAACAATGCGCCCAATGTCTTCAGTGATGCCTACTAAAGCCACATGGATCAAGCAAGCGGCCTCTGGGTTAGAACCAGATAACAATACTGTCCGTTTAGCCGACGGCACTCAAGTGACTTATCAGCAATTGATCGTTTGCCCTGGTTTACGTCTCGCATGGGAACGTATTGAAGGTTTAGAAGAAACGTTAGGTAAAAATGGGGTGACTTCTAATTATCGGTTTGACCTTGCACCTTACACCTGGTCACTGGTAAAAGAACTGAAAAGTGGTAAAGCTTTATTTACACAACCCGCTATGCCCATTAAATGCGCAGGTGCACCGCAGAAAGCCATGTACCTTTCATGCGATCACTGGTTCCGTAGCAAAGTAATCAACCAAATTGAAGTTGAGTTTAATAACGCAGGTACTGTGTTGTTCGGTGTGGCAACATACGTGCCTCCCTTAATGGAATATGTAAGACGTTACGATGCGAAACTTGCATTCAACTCCAATTTAGTCAAAGTAGATGGTCCCAATAAAACCGCTTATTTTGAGGTTAAAGATAGTGCAGGCACAGTTTCCCAAGTAACAAAATCTTTTGATTTCTTACACGCTGTTCCACCACAAACAGCTCCAGACTTTATCAAACAAAGTCCCCTAGCTGATGCTGCAGGTTGGTGTGAAGTCAATCAGGTAACATTGCAACACCCTCGATACCCCAATATATTTTCACTTGGCGATGTATGTTCTGCGCCAAATGCGAAAACTGCTGCTGCAGCGCGCAAACAGGTAGTTATAGTTGCGGAAAACTTAATTGACCTACGTGCTGGCAGGCCAATGTCCAAGCAATATGACGGATATGGCTCATGTCCGCTGACAGTCGAGAAAGGCAAAGTCATCTTGGCGGAATTTGGCTACGGCGGAAAATTGCTACCAACATTCCCAATAGATTCAACAGTAGCCAGACGTTCTGCGTGGTTTTTAAAAGCCACAATGCTTCCCTGGATATATTGGAATTGCATGCTTAAAGGCCGTGAGTGGCTCACTCGCTGTAAGCCATCAGCATAATGCTCTCAATGGAAATTACCTGTCTAATTTTAGGGTCTGTAGTCGGTTTTATCATGGCATTAACCGGTGCGGGCGGTTCAATTCTCGCTGTGCCATTCCTGATATTTGGCTTACATCTTGGAATATCTGATGCAGCACCTATCGCATTACTTGCTGCAGGCCTATCAGCGGCTATAGGTGCTGCGATTGGACTTAAGGCAGGTAAAGTTCGTTATCGGGCAGCAGCACTTATTGCTGTCACCGGGATGATAGTTTCACCTTTGGGCGTTTGGACGGCCCACCAGGTACCAAATCTTTGGTTAACCCTGATCTTTGCAATCATTCTGATCTACGTAGCTATTAATATGTTCTATAAAAGCATGCATGCTGATAGTGCAAATATTGATGAGGCTAGCTGTGGTCAAGCACCATGCAAAATTGACACGACTGCTGGTCGCTTGATCTGGACCTTGCCCTGTGCCTGGATTATGGCAGCTTCGGGGGTATTAGCCGGATTTTTATCAGGATTGTTAGGAGTTGGCGGCGGCTTTGTAGTGGTGCCAGCATTGAAAAAAGCGAGCAATTTGGGTATGGAACATATTGTACCCACTTCACTTGCGGTGATTTCCTTAGTTTCCCTGTCTGGCGTTGTAGTGGCTATTGCTGGAGGCCATATCAACTGGACGATTGCGTTACCTTTTGTAGCCGCATCCATTGTTGGAATGTTGCTTGGAAGATTGTTGGCCAAGCAGTTTCAGGGTGCGCTGATATTAAGGATATTTTCAATTTTTGCTTTAGGAACAGCTACAGCGATGATATTGAAATCAGTGACCTAGGTACATGAAAAATTGGAGTTCAGAATGAAAGACCTTTATCAATTATTTGATGACGCATCAAGTACGTTTACATATGTACTGGTGGACACGCCGAGCAAAGAAGCAGTCATCATCGATCCGGTCGATCACAATCTAGAAAAGTATCTAGCTCTTTTAGCTGCTGAAAACCTCAAGCTTAAACTTGTCCTGGAAACACATGCACATGCTGACCACATTACTTCTGCAGGTAGTTTATGCGAAAGGACTGGTGCAATAGCTGCAACCCCTGTGCATTGCAACATTACACCTGCAGAAATTCAGCTTGAGGATGACCAGGAAATATATTTCGGTAATGGTCAACGGATTAAGGCAATGCATACACCTGGTCATACATCTGGGGCGATGTCCTTTTTATGGAACGACAAACTATTTACTGGGGATACACTTTTAATCAATGGCTGTGGGCGTACTGATTTCCAAAGTGGGGATGCAGGTGCTTTATACGACAGCATCACGCAAAAACTTTTCAAATTACCGAATGAGACATTGGTTTATCCCGGACATGATTATCACGGGAAATCCTTTTCTTCGATTAATCAAGAACGTCATAACAATGTCAGAGTAGCCGGTAAAAGCCGAGAGGAGTTCGTAGCTTATATGAATAATCTACATCTACCGAAACCTAAGATGATGGATACCGCAGTACCGGCCAATCTTAGATTAGGCCTTGAAATCAAACATGCAGCAGAGTGACTATTGTTGTACATGTCAAAATCCTAAGGAAGAACATTGACCATTGATTGGATTAACTTTACTCCGTGGATATCTTCTATAGGTGGACTTTTAATAGGTTTTGCAGCCTCATTGCTCATTGTTTTCAATGGAAAAATCGCGGGGATTAGTGGGATATTGGCTGGACTATTAACGCCTGTAAGCGGTGAGCTTTTGTGGAGAATAGCTTTTGTTAGTGGATTGATTTTATCCCCGCTTGTGTATCACTTGGTAGCGCCATTGCCAAGCGTGCAGATCCATTCTAATGCTTGGTTAATTATGATTGCTGGGGTTTTGGTCGGTTTTGGTAGCAGGTATGGTTCTGGCTGCACCAGTGGTCATGGAGTTTGTGGGATATCCAGATTTTCGAGAAGATCATTCGTAGCTACAGCTTGCTTTATTTCATCTGGCTTTTTAACGGTATTACTTGTACGGCACTACATTGGGTAAAACACAGTGCAAACTCTCATGGCATTAATTGCAGGGCTTATATTTGGCCTCGGACTTATTATTTCTGGCATGACAAGCCCATCCAAAGTCATTGGTTTCCTTGATTTATTTGGTGCGTGGGATCCATCTCTTGCATTTACTATGCTTAGTGCAATTCTTGTAAGTTTCATTGGTTTTAGACGCATATCAATCATGGATAAATCTATTCTTGGAAATGCCATAAACTTGCCATTAACAGATCGCATTGATAATAAACTTATCTTGGGATCTATGATTTTTGGAATCGGCTGGGGACTGGTTGGTTATTGTCCAGGGCCAGCTTTAACATCTCTGATGTTAGGAAATATACAAACTTTAATTTTTACATTCTCGATGATTATAGGAATGCTCACCTATGAATTTACTTCTAAAAAATTTGCTTAATGTCCTCTTTGGGCCGAAAGGTTCTACATTAAACGGCCCTATGCAGACTCCCAACGTTTGAGTTAAGGGGCGCCGTTAGGCGTCCCGCTTGAATGATGGGTTAGACCGAATGCTCACGATACACTTTTACGGCAATAGCAATAAACAAACTTTTGTACCTTGCCAAATGGTGTGTGATGCTCCTCTTTTTCATGCTGTAACAGTGTGAACGGAGAACCAAATTCAGCGTGTAACTCATTGGCGGTATAGCGCATAACAGGTAAGCCACTACATTTCGTTGGACCATCTTCAGCAAATGTAGCAACAATTACATGACCGCCAGGCTTCACTGCACGAAGAACTGCATCGACGTAGGCGAGCCGTTCTTCAGGGGTTGTAAGAAAGTGAAAAACTGCACGATCGTGCCATACATCATAGCTGTGGACGGGTAACTCAACAGAAGTAATGTTGGCTTCAATCCATTGCACTTCACTGGCACATGAACCAATACGTTTTTGTGCGGCGGCTAATGCCGCCGAAGATAAATCCAAGACACTTAACGAGGAATAACCATGTTTTAGTAAATCATCAACAAGTGTGGACGCGCCTCCACCAATGTCAATAATAGATGCATCAAGCGGCACGTTAGTGCCGCGGATAAGCTGAAAAGAACGCTCTGCATGTTCCTGAAACCAACTGACGTCGCTTAAAGATTTGGTAGAGTAAACATGCTCCCAATGTTCTTTTGACTGCATAAATACACCTCAATATTTCAATAGGTCTAACAGTTATTAAGCGGACAGGCGCGTCCGCTTAATAATATTTTGGAAGTTGATTTTGGCATGTTATTTTTCTTATTAAACTATGGTTTAGCTCTTAATGACCTCATAGTAATAAATAGCAAGTACGGACGCAACTGTCATTTATTTTAGTAGACTTTTGTCTTTTTAATCTCAATTCAGGAGTTACACTTATGGGGTCAATCACCAGCTAACCCTCCTCGCTTAATGGATCGCGTTGCTACGGTCTGTCGCAGACGGCATTTCAGTCCTCGGACTGAAGAGGCATATGTGCATTGGATACGCAGATTTATATTTTTTCATCAAAAGCGTCATCCTGAATTAATGGGCGTGTCTGAAGTTGAGTTATTCCTGAATCACCTTGCAAGAGACCGTCAAGTTTCAGCTTCAACTCAAACCATTGCACTGAATGCAATCGTGTTTCTCTATAGCGATGTTCTTGAAAAGCCCTTAGGACATATGGCTGGCTTGAAACGCGTTCAGCGCCAACATCGACTGCCTGTAGTGCTATCCGTTGAGGAAGTAAAAGCAACATTAGAATTGATGAGTGGTACTTGCCAACTAATGGCTCAACTACTTTATGGCGCGGGATTAAGAGTCAGTGAATGTATTGGATTGCGAGTTAAAGATATTGACTTCAATGCCAAGACTTTGACTGTACGAGATGGTAAGGGCGGGAAGGACCGAACTACGTTATTACCTACCCAACTGATCGAAAGACTACAAAAACATCTTTTGATGGTTGCACAGTTGCATGCATCTGATATGACTAAGGGTGGCGGGTATGCTGCTATGCCAGATGCTTTGATACTTCAACGACACCATGACCGCGCTCAGTGATTTGTTTGATTGCTTCAGCCTTAAATTCAGCCGTATATCTTGTACCTCTCATTGACTACTCTCCAGTTCAGTCTCGACATTATTGAATGTCTACTAAATTCTGGGAAGTCCAGACCGCATTCGGCCTTGAATTCAACTGATCGATGCAACACACTAAAAACTGCGTAAGCAGAAGGAGTGTTGCAAATGAAACAACGTCCCAGAATCTATTACACGGCTACACAGAAAGCTTTAATGTGGGATCGCTGGCAAAAAGGGGAATCTCTCCAACAGATTGCTCAGTTGTTTGATCGAAACCACTCATCTATACAACGTATTTTGTCTGAGACTAGGGGTATTAGACCGCCACAACGCTCTCGACCCCAATTAGCACTGACTTTGGCGGACCGTGAAGAGATCTCGCGTGGTCTCGCAACCGATCAGTCAATTCGCCTTATCGCTAAGCTTCTCGGTCGCCATCCATCTACTATTAGCCGAGAGGTCAAACGCAACGGTGGCTCTGAATCTTACCGTTCTAGCCAGGCTGATCAAGCCACTTGGGATCGAGCCAATCGCCCCAAGACGTGTAAATTGGTGGAGAATAAAACTTTGGCGCACCTCGTAGCAAGCAAGCTTCAGTTGCAATGGTCGCCACAGCAGATTGCTGGTTGGCTAAAACAGACTTATCTAGGTAACGAGAACTATCAGGTGTCCCACGAGACTATTTATCGCAGCCTCTTTATCCAAGCCCGTGGTGCCTTGAAGAAGGAGTTGGTGCAGCATTTACGACGCACGCGAATAATGCGCCGTTCGCGTCATCACACGCAGAAGAATGAGAATCACGGTAGGATTACAGACACGGTATCAATTAGAGAGCGACCAGTCGAGATGGAAGGGTGTGCGATTATCTCTTTCTGAGTCTTGGAAGTCGGCATAAACACGATCCGGTGAAAATGAGTGGGCAAACGTTTTATGCGTTTTATAAGGTTTTACGATATATTGATCCATCCTTATCGAAGATCCTCTCTCGAAAGTTTCGTGCTGCCAAGGATGATTACCATATACGTCATGACGATGTAGCTATGACCTCTAAAATTATGGGCCGCACCGAAGAAACAACGCGAAAGTCTTACGCAAGTGGCACTAAGACCGACCATTACAATGAGATGGGAATTTTTCTTGATCGGGTTAAACAAGCGTCTATCAATAAGGTAGTTGTTTTAACTAAAAATCAAACAAAAAAACTCTAATTGATTTGAAAAGCTAATTATCATTCTAGCGAAGTTACTGTAGATTGAAATTTTGCTTAAATATTTCATCTAAACATTAGGCTGAACTTGAACGCCACTGTCTGAGGTAGCCTCTGATGTTGGCTCCGTTGATGTTGATTCTGTATTGAGTGACATTTCTAATTGAGCCGAATTTTCATCTTCATAAATTGAGCTGTGCCAACGAACATGGGGTCGCCTCAGAAAACGGAAAATAAAGCACGCTAAGGCAAAACGCTCTACCGTTGAGCATCAATCCGGCGTTTTTATTGACGCTCTGCGGCGTATTCCAGCATCATGCCTGGAGTTTCCACTTATAGCGCTGTGCAGATTTGCGGAGCCACTTCTGGTTGGGTGTTCGCCGCCGCTGTGTCGTGATCAAGTAGCCACTTGGCGAGACGTAGCGGCAAGCTGTCGTGGCGCAACGTGGCACGCCAAATCACATATAAGGTTTTGCATATCGGGGCGCCTTCAAGGGGAATTGCGCGCAATGTGCCAGCTCGGCATTCCTCGACGACCGTGCTGGACAGCACAATTGATACGCCTAAGCCGGCCTTAACCCATCGCTTCACCGCTTCGGTGCTGCCTAGTTGCATCACTCCTTGTATGTCACGTGCGGTTCCCCCCATGTGATGCATGAGCAATCTACCCGTGCCAGTGCCGGGTTCGCCACCTAACAAAGGCACGTCTACTAACAAGGCTCGCGGCACTGCGAGCAGCTTCGCCCACGGATGATCGGGCTCCACGATCACCACCAACTCCTCTTGCCGCCATGGGCGCGCAATATAGCCAGGACGATCATCCCACCACTCCATAGTGGCAACATCAATTTCGCCGCTCTCCAGTTTGTCGGCGATCACCGGATTTTGCTGAATAACGATTTCGACCGGATTTTGTCCACCCGTCTCCGCCAGAAACGACTTGATGTATGGCTGCAGCAGATAGACACCGATGTTGGAACTGGCGCCGATGGCGATCGCTGGTTTGTGCCTCAAGTTCAGGACGCGCGTGTTTACGCGTAGCAGGCTCTCGGCGTGTGGCAGCAGCGCCGTGCCCGCCGGGGTCGGCGTGCAGCCGCTGTGGGAGCGCGCGATCAGACGTGTGTTCAGCGCCGCCTCGAGTTTCTGGATGTGCTGCGTCACCGTGGCCTGCGACAGAGCGCGCTCTTGCGCGGCAGCACCGAAGTTTCGCGTACGGAGCACGGCCAGAAAACTGGCGATATGCTCAAGGTTCAGCATGGTCAGGCGATCTTCCTTGCTTGCGGTCGGTTGATCGCTCCCTGCGGGGTTTCGCCGCGCAGCGCCTGGAGGATATTGCGCGCCGCTTCAAGCTCGATTTCGAGCCGTACCGTGTCCACCGCCGAACCGATATGCGGCGTGAACAAGGTATGCTCCAGGTCTTCAAGCAGTGTCTTCGGAATGGCGTGCGGGCGGTTTGGGCGCGCCCATTCCTCCATCTCGAACACGTCGGCGGCATAGCCGGCCAGCCGGCCGGAAGCGAGCGCCTCGGCTACCGCCTGCTCGTCCACTACCGAACCGCGGCAAGTGTTAATCAGGTAGGCGCCCGTCTTCATCTGTGCGAGCGCACTGGCGTCGATCATATGCAGCGTTTCATCATAGTACTGCACCATAGGAACGACGAAGTCACTCGCGGCGAGCAATGCCGCCAGTTCTATACGCTCGACGTTCCATTGCGTTTCTTTTTCCGCCGGCAGCGCTACCGGATCCGTGTACAACACGCGCATCTCATAGCCGACCAGACGCTGGACGATGGCTTGGCCGACCGCACCCATGCCAATGATACCTATAGTTTTGCCAGTTAAGCCAGAACCATAAAGTGCAGGGCGCCAGCCGCTAAATTGTCCACTGCGTAGAAATCTATCCCCAGCGAGCACGTTGCGCGTCAGACCGATGAGCAGGCCGATGGTCAACTCCGCCGTTGGGATGGTGAGCAAGTCTGGCACGTTGGTGATCCACACGCCGTGACGAGTACAGGCCTCGACGTCGTAGTTATCGTAGCCCTTGAGTGCGCAGCCGATCACGCGCAGCTGTGGGCAGGCGCGTAAGAATGCCTCGTCCACGCTGTCCGGCATGAAGGTCATGATGGCCTCGGCGCCTTGGGCGAGTCGCAAGATCTCGTCACGCGCCAGGGTCTCATAGGTATTGTTGGGAATGACCTCGCAGTGATCGGCCAGCAGTTCGATAACCTGGGGATGCACGCGGTGGGTGAGGATGACTTTTGGTTTCAATTGTTCTTACTCCAGTTTTATTTGAATCGTTTTCTAAGCGCGCCGCTGAAGGCATCCACCAGCGTCACCATCGCCAAAATCACCAGCAGGATTGCCGAGACGTCTTGGTATTGCATGATGCGCAGCGAGCCCATCAATTGGAAGCCGATGCCGCCGGCGCCGACCATGCCCATCACGGTGGAGGCGCGGAAGTTGTACTCCCAGCGGTAAATGGAGATGTCCGCCATCTGCGGCAGCACCTGCGGCAGGACACCATGCAGGATCACCTGCAGCGGCGTGCCGCCGGCGGCACGCGCTGCCTCGATCGGCGCTTCGTCGGTGTGCTCGATGGCCTCGGCGAAGAATTTGCCGATCATACCGATCGAGTGCAGGCCGAGCGCTAGCACCCCGGGCAGGGCGCCGAAGCCGACCGCCGCGACAAAAATGATCCCGAGAATCAGCTCGGGAACCGATCGCAAGGCATTCAGCAGCCCACGTGCCGCCTGGTAGATAACCGGGTGTGGCGTGGTGTTGCGCGCCGCCAGGAACGCGAGCGGCACCGAAAACGCCACCGCCAGCGCCGTCCCGGCCACACTCATGGCAAGTGTGTCGAAGAGCGGCTTGATCCAGTTGCGCCAATCGTTGAAGTTTGGCGGCAACATTTCGCCAAGCAGGCTGAATAGGCTGGGCACGCCCTCCGCCAGGCGCGCGCCGTCGAACAAGCCAACGTAATAGGCGCACGCCAGAATAACGGCAAGCACCGCACCGAGCCGCAGAGCGTTACGGTTCCAGACGCGCTGCTCAGCGCCTAGTAGCTGATCGTAGGTTTGTGACATGTTAATTATCCAATGTGCTTATTGAAACTTAGCCAAATCGATTTTCAGCAAAGGCCCCAAGTTACGCACCACGTCGTAATGCTTGTCGGTGATAGCCTCGAAACCCTCGGCCTTGAACGCCTTGAGCACCGCCGGATCCTTGAGGTTGAGGAAGGCATTGCTAATCTTGTCCTTCAGCTCGGGCTTAAGGTTTGAACGCATGGTCCACGGGTACTGCGGGAACGGCTTGGAGTACTCCAGTACCTTCACCTTGTCCAGACTCACCATTTTGCGCTCTACCATCGCCTCGAAGATCGGACGGCTCAGGCCTCCGGCCTGGGCGTGACCATTCTGCACCGCCAGAGCCACCGCATCGTGCGAACCGACAAAGTGTTCCTTATAGTCACGCCCGGCATCGAGACCTTGCTCGGCAAGCACCGATTTCGGGATCAGGTGGCTGGAGGTTGAGACCTTGTCGCCGTAGGCCATATCCTTGCCCTTGATATCGCTGATTGCCTTCACGCCAGACGAGATGTTCGCAATCAATACCGACTGGTAAGTCGTACTGCCCTTGGTCTTGAGTGCCGCAAACGGCTCGATCTCGCTCTTCTGGCGCGCAAGCACGTAGGACAGCGGCCCGAAATAGGCAAGGTCTAGGCGGCCGTGACGCATGGCCTCGATCATGGATGAATAGTCAGTGGTGACAATCAGTTCAACCTTCTTGCCAAGCTGCGCCTCGAGGTAATCCTTGAGGCCTTGGTTGTTCTTGATGATGGTGGAAGCGTTCTCGTCCGGCAGCAGCGCCACCTTCAGGGTTTGGGGGTCTGGGTCAGCAGCGGCTTGCACGAACGCAGGAAGCGTCAGACTGAATAGGGCAATAGTAATGATGTTAAGTAGCTTTTTCATGGTTAGTCCTCGATGGTTGCAAAGTTGTAAGTAGATAGCGTTGGGGCGATGGGCACGGTCGCCTCAGTTTTGCTGTGGCCTGCCTGCTGGTAGATGGCCTGCTGCATGGCCGGCGTAAGTCCGACCGGAGAGCCGTCGAACACCACGCGACCGTGGGCGAGACCGATCACGCGGTCGGCATAGGTCTGCGCCAGGTCCAGTTGATGCAGGCTCACCACGGTAGTGATACCGTCCTCATGGCCGATGCGGCGCAGTTGCGCCAACACCTTGTGCGAAGTCGCCGGGTCGAGGCTCGCCACCGGCTCGTCGGCGAGCATCAGGCGTGGCCGTTGCGCAAGCGCACGGGCGATGCCGACGCGCTGCTGCTGACCACCGCTCAACCGATCGGCGCGTTCCAGCGCTTTATGCAATAGTCCAACACGTTCCAGACATTCGAGGGCGATGCGCTGCTCCGCGAGCGGCAGCGGAAACAGGCTGCGCCACGCGGCGTGGTAGCCGATGCGGCCGAGCAGCACGTTGGCGAGCGCGCTCTGGCGGCCGATCAACTGGTGCTGCTGGAAGATCATGCCGGTGCGCTTGCGGTGCTCGTGTAGCCGACGGCGGTCGTCAAGGCTACCCAGCCCCTCAACCGTGATAGTCCCCCCGGAAGGTGGAGTCAGTTGGTTGAGGCAGCGCAGCAGCGTGGACTTGCCGGCGCCAGAGGCGCCCAGCAACACCGTGAACTCGCCCCGCTGAAAGTGCAGGGAGGTCGGGTGCAGCGCAGTCATACCGCCAGGAAAAGTGACATGGACATCGTTCATCTGGATCATGGGAACTCCCTCACATCAATAAATATAATTCGATTTCATTATCAAGGTGAGCCAAGATTCATGAAAACCAATGGAGGAAAGTTTAGGCGCTCTATGTGACAGGAAAATGACGGGAAGTTAGTGCAACATCCCTTCTGTAAATTCTTTGACTGTCGGTTTTGCGCGGAAGACGGCACAGCCGCGCGGCGAAACATCAACAGGTGAATTCCACAGGCGATTTCTTTGGGGCATTCTTACCCCTACTCACGAAAGAATCGACAGCATGGCACAACGCATAGAACATCAATGAGAACAACAACCCTGACCGGAACTGGGGCAGTAAAAGATTAAAGGCTCATCTTGGAGCCTTTAATTTCACTAACTTGGCACAAATTTCACTTGTTGTGTCACCCGACATTAGCTAGCCAAATTTTAGCTTAGGGAGCGAGAAATTACAAAGCCCCCGTTTTTGGATGAATGGTTATGTCCCACCAAGGCAGCTCAGCGACGCGTTGGAGTCGTTGCTCAAGGTCTATTTTTTCGCTGCCGCAAACTTTCACACCTTTCTAGTACACCTCGTCGACCAACTTGACAGGTGTTGTTAGTTTTCTTTAAACTTTATGGAGTGGATCAAGGCTAACTTCACATGAAAATTTATTCCTAGCTCAAATTGATATGCTTAATTGGCAGCCATTAGATTCAATCATTGCTTGCACTTTTATCTGTGATGTTAACTAGGGGTGAACGCAGAAAACGGAAAAAATTGTACGCTAAGTTAAAATTCATCACACTTTATCGGTTTATCTTAAAGAATTGGCCGGAGAAGTAAAAGGCGTATATGTTGAAGGTGTTGATAAATCAGAATTTTATGACTATGTTCAAGAACTTAAACCTGCCGCAAGCTTTGTGACTGCGTATTCTGTACGGTGGTTATCTTTAACCCTTGCTATGCTTTTACTGCTTGCGACATATCTCCCAAGTCTGCTAACTCTGAAGTTCGAACGGCTGATCAGATGATTCGTTTAGTAATAGTTTGTTAACTATTTAACTGCTGTGGCCTGAGTGATGGGTGTCTGCTTTGGGCCGGAAGCAGTCAACTCAATTTCAAGGGTAATCAAAAATTTAATGAAAACTATAAGTAAAAGGCTTATAATTTAGTTGCCTGTACATACCGAAGTAATGAAAATTTCGTACAAGTTCCACCTGAAAAGGTTTCCGCCCAAGTGCAGACATTCTAAGAGATTCGGTTAGCAATAAAGGCTCCTCACGGAGCCTTTTCCTTTTTATAAACTCTTTGTAGGAATTTACTAAATCTTGAGTTTAAAGTAGCGTGGGAAGTCCACTGTTCCTCATCTACTTGATGTTTGTGGGCTGTTAGCACCATACCTTCCAGATGGCTGTATAGCTCTGCGGCAATCTCTTTGAATGTCGGGGCGCCTTTACTGATACCAGTTAACCCTGTAATGTGTTTCGGTATCGGGATGCCTGGATTGATGAGCGATTACCACACGGTAAAGACCTAACCATTCTCTATCTTAATGAGTGCAACTTCAATGATGCGGTCATAGAGGTGAGCACCGCCTGTCGTTTCAATATCCAGAAAGACTAAGTCAGGTAGCCAGTGTACAGATGGCGTATTCATTATCATGTCACTTTGGGCAATTCATCCCAGTTGCCTGTGTAGTTCGGGCTTTTAAAGCTGCGGCGCATTTTCCAAGGCCTTTCAATGCCTTCACCTGCTAACTTAATCGTGCCTTTGGCATATTTCTTATTGATGGTGTCCATCACGCTCATCAAGTTGGTGTCTTTAACATGGCCTGCGTTATAACTGAACAAATCGCCTTGCTGTCCCGCTTTAGGCACTAAATCCATGACCATGACACCGGCTTTCTGGTAATAGATGCCCGGCTTGTAAATCTGTTTGAGCAGCCACTGTGCCGCTCTGGTAATGAGTAACGTACTATCTGTAGGCGAGGGCAAGCCCACCGTTAGACTTCCCGCATAGAACTGTGCTTTATCAAACGGGCTGTTTTGTGCAAACACATACACCGCATTCGCATAAAGGCCTTTAGAACGCATCCGTTCGCCCGCAATACCCGCATGGTAGGCAATGGCTTGTTTAAGCTCCTCCAACTCTGTTACACGGGCACCAAATGAACGGGAGGACATCACTTGCTTGGCTTCCGGTAATCGTTCTTCCATGTCTAGCATCACTTCGCCATTGAGTTCCTTGATTGTCCGTTCTAACACCACACCAAATTCATCGCGTATACGCTTGAGGTTTGCACGTTTAAGCCGCAAGATATTATGCACACCCAATGTATTGAGCCTAGCTTCGAGTCTGCTTCCTACACCCCATACCTTGGATACCGGCAGGCTTGCCATGATGTTATCCAGCTCGATTGTCTCCATAGACGTGAGATCACATACCCCTTGATATTGCGGCTGCTTCTTAGCGACATGATTGGCTAACTTAGATAAGGTTTTGGTGTTACCGAAGCCAACACAGATGGGTAAGCCAGTCCATTGCTTGACGGTATCCTTGATCTCTTTACCGTACTCGGTCAAATTGCGATTGATACCGGTCATTTCCAGAAAAGACTCATCGATGGAATAGACCTCCTGCCTAGGCGTGAACTGCTTTAGGGTGTCCATAAAGCGGTTACTCATATTGCCGTACAGCTCGTAATTGCTGCTGAAACAGATCACACCGAGTTTCTCTGCATCTTGCTGGAGTTCGTGCCAAGGACGGCACATATAGATTTCCAAGATTTCTTTTGCTTCTTTACTCTGGGCGATGACGCAGCCATCATTGTTCGAGAGCACCACGATAGGCTTTCCTACCAGATCAGGCCTGAATACCTGCTCACAGCTGGCATAGAAGCTGTTGGCGTCACATAAGGCGAATATACGTTTAGAGGGTATTAATGACATGTCTTACCACGCCCCAAACCATGAGCTCATCGTCTTTTTTAAACTCTATGGGTGGATATTTGTTTGGGTCAGGATGCTCGGATAGTAATTTGACCACTTTGCCGCGTATGTATAACCGTTTGACCAAATACTGGGTTTCATACCAGACCACTACGATGTGTGAAGAACGGGGCTTAATCGATTTATCAATAATAAGCATAGAGCCAGGATAGATTCCAGCCTCAATCATAGAATCGCCCGTCACTGGCATTAAAAAAGTGGCAGGCGGATTCGTAATGAAATGTGTATTTAGATCAAGCCTGCCGTCCAAGCTACCCTCGTCGTTGTCATCATAATCCTGTGCAGCAGATGCCCAACGTGACTGGCCCGCAGCCACTTTGCCACTATAAACACATAACAGCAATGCAGTTGGATTAAGACTGGCTGGAATAGCCCCAGGCGGATTAGGAAGTGAGATAAGAGCTTTCATGATTTCATCTGTAAAAAAACGCGCTTGCATTAACTTTCGGTAAAAGTAATAATCATGCAAACGAACGTTTGTTCTAAATAATAATATACATAAAAAAACAGGATGTCTATACATGACTGATTTCAATCAAGCACAAGAATCTGATCTGGAGAAACTCGGGCAATTAAGGGATTACTTTGCCAGCTATCGCTCATTACCAAGTTATAGTTTTATGCAGCAGTTACTTAACATGCGCTCTAAAGATACGATCTCTAAACTCATTGCGCGTCTGAAACTGATGGGCTTTTTAGAATTGGCTCCGGATAAAAAATTAAGCCCGGGTAAGCGTTTCTTTGAGCGGCCGTTATCTGCCAATAGTGTACAGGCGGGTGCATTCACTGCTTCTTACAATGAAGGTGGGGATTACATCACCATTGATGAACACCTGGTAAGAAAACCATCCATTACAGAATTGATTCCTGTTGTAGGTGATTCGATGAAAGATGTGGGGATTCTGGATGGCGATACAGTCATTGTAGAAAGAAGACCATTTGCGAATGTAGGCGATATTGTGGTGGCAATCATTGATGACAAATTCACCATCAAGACACTAGGGAAAGAAAAGGATCTATTCGTATTGATACCGGCTAATAAGGATTTTGAGATTATCCGACCAAAAGAGCAATTTAGTATTTATGGCGTGGTGGCAGGGCAATTTCGGAGTTATAAGTAAACATAACAGAATGCAAGACCGAAATTATAAATAAATTGCTTACATAATTAAAAACATTCTATAATTTGGCGACTCTATATACACCGAAGTAACAATAGTTACGTAGAGGTTCCGCCTGAAAAGGTTTCCGCCCAAGTGCAGATATTTTAAGAGATTCGGTTAGCAACAAATAAAGGCTCCTTACGGGGCATTTTAACTTTGGCTTGGCGATCGTACAAATAGACTGCAGGTTTTTTTATTTTGATATGATGTCTGCTTTCGGCGGTGGATTCAACGTATCAGTTCAGGGCGACCCACTTGAGGACGTCCTTTATGATGAAAGATTGGGCGTCACATCTGCTTTTCACAGAGTTCACGGGTTGGACCCCATTGGTTTACTCGTTTTATCTCTTTACCAGCTATTTCCAGAAACCAGAGAAACAGTTCATCGCACGTGGATCTTGGCTTTGCTATTTCAGAATGATTGAGAGGAAAAGTTCTGGACACCGCGAAGTTTGGAAGTGCCTTCTGTGCGCTGTCGATATCAACAATCTGAATGGGACCAATTGGTTTAGTCTCAATACCAGCATAAAGATGCACCGGTCGGCAACGGAATTTTGTGGACTTTGTATCTTCCTGACGCCCCCATAGATTCATCATTCGCAGAAATGTGTTGTCACGCTGCAGAGAGCTTAGAAGTGGATCTTGCATTCCGAGAAGTTTTTTTAGCAACAGACCGACGTTGGCAATTGATGCCCCATTTACTGGAGTGCCCACTGTTAAGACGAAGCCATGCCGTGCCCGCTCGATATGCCCCTCTTCGCTCTTGACAGAGTGTAGGTATGCTTTGACTACGTTGCCCCCTAAACTATGTGCCACGAAGTTGATAGATGAATAGCCTCGAGCACGCAGTTCTGCGAGGGGTGGGTAGATAGCTTCGACAACCTGATCCAGAGAAGCAATGTCTTCCTTTGCCCAAGAAATCAGCGCGCTCTGGTATTCGACTTGATAGACATCGACTGGACTATCGTCAATCTTCATAGGGACCTGTTCTGGCCAATTAAACGGTAGGTCAACATCAGTGTTCTTGAAAGTCCCAGCTCCTCCGTAGATGCCGTGCACGAAAACAATTGCGTGCCTCCCGTTGCAGGTTGCATATCCGCAACCACTACGCAAAGTATGAAGTATTCCAGGTTCGAGTTTTTTATCTGCTAGTGAATTTAACGAAATTATTTCGTCTTTATATTTAGAAACACTTTTTTGAGCTGCACATCCATTTATAACTAATGAAAATAGTACTAATAAAATTCGTAACGTATTCATTATTTTCCTTAGATATAAGTTGGTGTAAATCTCAAATATAGGTAAATACCATTAAAGCTTTAACGCAACAATTAGCAAAAGTTGAAGTGTAATATTAATATTTACTGAGAGATTGCCTTAATTTCTTTGAGTAATCGGATGTATTCACTAATCGCATGATCTGCGAAAAAGGGTATAGCACCTGCAAGCTGCGCTTCTGCGCTAGCTGTTGAAAATGTTTCCTCAGGTAAATCCCCCAAAGGTTCAGCATCGGCTCCGAGCGCTTTTTGCAACTTACTAAACTCCTCCGGCGTGACTGAAGCGGTCTCAGATGTTTTCAAAAAAACTTCGCCATCATGAATTGCTTCACTTATCGTTGGAATTTCCGGTTCTGCTGTGCTTACCACTTGTTGAATTATCTCTATATCAGGATTTGTAGCCACCAGCCCAAATATAGCCCCAGTAGCGTTAGTATTTATTATTCTCTTAGGAGTACCTGAGTGGTTGTAAAATGGGTCTGGTGGGACGCGAGCAACTATGTCGCTTTGGTTAATAAAACGATAAAGCTGACTAGGAAGTTCCTTAGCAAAACGTTCAGCAAACTCCCCATAAGAAGGCCGTGGTTGACCGTAAGTGTAAACTATCGGTGTTACCTTATCGATTTTAAGGTTGGCTGCAGCTATGACGGCCAATGCGCCTCCAAGGCTGTGCCCTGTAACCCATACTTTACGCCCACTAAGTTGATTAATCGTAATTAAAAATTTCCTATAGTCCTCTTCAATATTTTCTATTCCCTTTCCAAATCCTCTATGTATCCATCCCCAGGGATGGCTCATCGGCAATATCCGCACATCACGAATCCATTGACCAGGGTTACTAGTGCCTCGGAAGGCAAGTAACGCAACATCATCCTTGACGCACCAAAATCCTTGGATATTTCCTTGATTAATCAGATTTGCATCTCCCAATTCATTTTGTAAAGCCCATATGGTGGCTGTTTCATCGGAATATGCAGCGGCTGAAGCCTCTGCTAGTAGAATGGCAATATCAAGATCAAGGAGGGGGTCGTGATTTTTGAGGGTTATATAACCATTCGACATATTGTGTTCTCCAAAATTAGGATATTGGTGATTGTAATTGAGTCGCAAAGCTACAAATTATTTAAATACTTGTTAGTGTCGGCACACCCACGCCAGTTACAACTAAAGCAAAATCCTGATTGGGATGTAACAGGTTCGCTGCCAAAACTTGAATAAGATACGTACCTTGCTGTGCGCCATCGATCCTAATGACTTCTAGGTTATTATCTGAGTCCAGTAAGGTAAGTGCGTTGGGCAAATTTGCATTGCCTAAATACTTTGTCCCACTTTCGATGTGTTCGGCAATCAAATTTAAATTGTTCTGCAAACCACGGGCAGGATAATCTGAATATGCCATACAAAGGCGCAATTCTGGTGCATTAGCAGGTAGCACGAATTGGTAGCGCATGCGCTGACCAGTACGTGTAAACTGGAAGTTTTGCCAATCATCAACGAATTGAAGATTCATTCCTGGTTGTGATGAATTGGGTATAGCTAAGTTTATGCATACACGCCCATGTCCTTGGTGATAATTTGGTCTACCAAAAGCCTCTGCATTTGCATCATTACCAGTCAACCACTTTGTACTATTTACCAAAGTGGCTTTTAGCAAGGCAGCACTTGGCATGGGGTGTCCTCGGCTTTGAACATAGTATTGCCGGACAAGAGCGGCACATCCTGAAACAAGGGGAGTTGCCATACTTGTGCCACTATCGAAGGTATATTCCTTAGAAGTGTAAGTTCCCGATGGAGCTCGCGAGGATCTGGTGGATAAAATATCAGTCCCGGGGGCGACGATATCTGGCTTAATACGGTGATCATCGCAAGGGCCACGACTACTGAATGCGGCAATACATTCCGGATCTCCAGACACATTTTCCATTGAAATTGGTGGATCAGGAAATCTATTTGGCCATACGGCGTTCCATGTGCTGTGAGCACGGGGGCCATTATTACGGCTGCTACGGCTAGCACCAACTGTCAATGCGTTCTTGCAAGAGGCTGGGGACCCAATTGATAACCAATCTACATAACCTGGATTCGCCTTTCTGGGCTTGTAGCCCGACCCTTCGTTACCAGCTGCGAATACGATAAGCATGTCTTTATGGTTGTTGATGTACTCATCCACTTCTTCGCTGCTCATTGTGTAAACAGAATTTGTAACCGCACTCCAACTATTGTTATGGATACGTGCGCCAGCATTATAAGCCTCGTCGAACAGATCGTTCAAATCGACAGGAAGTCCAACAAGTCTCCCGTAAGCATCTGCTAGAGATTGAAAAAAAAGTTTTGCCTTCGGAGCGACACCTTTTATTTTTCCGCTGGATGCAGTGCCATCACCTAGTATTGAACCTGCAACATGAGTACCGTGCCCATGAGGGTCAGATGTGACCCCAGTCCCTCCACGATCTATAGTGCCAATGATCCTGCCATTAAAATCAGGATGCTTCTCATCAATCCCGGTATCAGCTACCGCCACGATTTGATCGGTGCCGTCTTCTGCAACGAAAGATCCTGGTGCCATTATCATATGATCAATACCTAGTAAATAACGCGCATGATCATTGGTAAGTTTGGGATGGATGTATTCATCAATACGATCAATTTCTGGGAGCATAGCTAACTCATCTACTTCGGGTGAATTCGCTTTCAATTGGAAACGAATTTTGCGAGCAGTATCTCCGACTATCAGGATTTTTTTCAGTTTTAGCCAGGCTAGAACTTTAACTTTGTCTTTAGGATCATTCAAACGCAAATCGAATGTGACTACCTCGGGCTTACTCTCAAGCTCACTATTAGATATATCGATGGAAGTAAGAATGACATCGGGTGAGGAGGTTTCCGGATTGATCCAAGTGATTTTTTTTACGAAGTGTAAGCTGTTTACAGAAATCACCTCATTTGCATGAAGTCGCATCTTGTATCCCCCATCAGCTAGACGGTCTCCAAGATAACCGCCAAATGCCTTTAATTGTTGTCGTCTGGGTTCTAATAATGGTCCATACAACTGTACACTGTAATAGTCAACGGGTGCTGGAACTGCTTCATTGAATAATGATTTTGTGTGCAGCAAAACATAATTGTTTAGGGAAGCAGGGTCAACAGAAAATTGATCATCAGACATTTCAGGTCGAGCCGATTGTACTTCCTCTACGATCAAGCCCTGTTTCTTTAAAGCCTCAATCTCAGTTTCCTCCAGTTCACCGATGACAAAGCTCTCAGTAACCTCCGGATTCACGAGTACCTTTAGAGCAGAGGACATTTCGTACTCATGCATAAAGTAAGCGATGACGTTTTTTTTAGCCATATTAATCACTCCATGCGAAATCTCTCAGATTTACATAATTTAAACTTATTTAGTCAGTTAGTAATCATGTTATAAATAAAGTAAAAATTATTTCATTTAAATTCTAATTAGTATATATTAATAATCATAATGCATTGATATTAAACAATATACAAGAAAATGGGGATGCAAATGAAAAACCATATATATTTTATTATTTATATTTTTGTTTTATTTCCCCTTCCCTCAAATGCAGGTACTGACACAGGTTCTTCAGACTTTGGTCGTGTAATAACCCCTGAATTTCCAGGTGACAATCCATGTCTTACCATTGAGTCGAAATATGTTTTACCACGCACTGCAGAATCTAATGAATTAGTAAAAGGGGATATTTACAGTGTATTGCTAAAGCGTGTGCACATTGGTACAGAATTTAAGGCTGATGGACTTTTTGTTAAAAAAGGCGAACTAGCCATAATTGCCAATGCTTTTGAAATGCAAAAGGATAAATCTAGTGCAATATATGGACTAGATTTTAGTAAAAGTGCAGCCGACTCTGGCAGGGTAATTTATTATTCAGATGATGTACTACCTGGTCAGTTTTTAAATTTTGGCCAACTTATCATGTTTGGCCCAATGGAATACCAAGGTAATCCATTAGGTATTAGTTTGTTCGCATTAGAGTTGGATAACACTAAGAAAAGCGAAAAGGTTAGTGCTTTGTTAACGAGCCTCGCAGAGCTTGGTTCTAAATTTTCCGGTCCGATTTCTCCCATTTTCGGAGTACTTCAAGAATTAGGAACCAGCTTAGTTCGAAACAATAAAGACGACCTTTTGCTAAGATACGATTCAACCATCATATCGACAGCTTCAGCTAAGCCAAATTTACATGCTTTATTTGGTGTATATGGCGAATATGTCCTTATACGGTCTTCAGAAAGAGAAAAAGTAATTAATTGGGAAAATTACAGTTATAAGCCGTCAAGCGGTGTTTTATACAATGATTCATCATGTAGTGTTGGTAACGAATATAAAGGTACTTATAGCGTAATACAAGTGAACAAAGCTACGACAGAGGCTCATGCCTCTTATGCAACACTCAAGGCTTTTAAAGAAGCCCTTGATAATGCCGAAGTAGGCGATGCGACTATATTACAAAGTTCTTTAGATAATATAAAAGTAAGCGTAGATCAGGCAAGTCTGTACAGAAAAGTAATTCGTTCTATTGGTGCTGTGGAAAATGCGTCTAGTCTAAACATTCCCGAGAGTAAAAAAGTTTCTGAATTAAAAAAGAGCCTGGGATTCTTAAAATATAGCTTAGCTGTTCAACTTGATCCCGCAAATAAAGTTGCCTATCAACCTTATTTAAACAAGATTCAGATTTCCAATGTTCTTGCTCAAATAGAGCATTTAAATAAAACTGAAAATGTTATAAATGAAGATAATTTTGATGACGTAAAAGTATTTGGATATATTGAACAAAACTGGAAGTAAGTAGATATTACAAAGTAGCTTAATTGAACCAACTGATTTTTATTGTAACTCCGCAACTGCCCCGCTACCGATGCCATATCGGATATTTGATAAAGGGTCTTAGGAATTTAAGCACATATTAAGGTGTGTTTGCTTACTGAGATGACTAAAAAATAGATATTAACGCCGTTCCAGAATCAGCGAGGCTAAATTTCTCCATTTTACAATGGACACCTAGTGGCAATTGTTTTAAGGGTAAATGATGAAACAAAGCAGAGTATTTAAAGCCTCTACTGACATCGCAAGAAATCCTACATTTGTAGCATTTGAGCAAATTGCTAAAGTAGCATTCAGAGCAGCAATCGATAGGCAAAAAGCGCTAGGTCTTCCTCACTACTACTTATATAAAGGTAGAATCGTGGCGCGTGCGCCTAACGGTCGCTTCGTTACAACTAAATAAATCTACCTTCAGAATTTGTTGTAGTAGCAATTAATCCTTACGATAGAGTTCATTTATAATTTACTGGCCTCTTACGGCCCAAAGCAAAGTAGACATTCGCCAGTTCTATATTTACATCTGCATTGGTAACATATGTAGCTAAGTCATCAGTGATCTAACTGCAAACCCCATGTATGAAATAGAAATATCCTTACTCTGCTTTAATTTGAGTTTTGAACCAAGTTCAGCAAAATTGATGTAACCTAATTTTTGCTGAGTAATCGCTAATAATGATTTTAGTGGATTATGGGCAGGAGATAATCCGGCAATCTCCGCTTGAGGTAATCCATTTTTAACTAAACTGACAAACAGTTCATTAGGTTTTATGAACTTATCCCAGACGTGAACATTTTTAGGTAAGAAGCGTGTTAATCTCCAATCTTGAGCCATTTTGATAGCCACTAGATTGCTTTTAACTGTACGATTGATGGTATCAAAGAAAAGTACGCCTCCAGGTTTAAGCACACGGGAAATCTCTGCAATAATAGTATCTATATCATCTACGTGCTCCAGCACATCACAGCAGCAGACAATATCAAATTTTGCTGCTTCAAATGGTAGCGTTTCACCAACTGATTCAATATAACGAATATTCAATCCTGATTTAGTAGCGTGCGCCTTTGCAGCATTAAGTGATGGTACCGACTGATCAATACCAGTCACCTCACAACCAAGTGAAGCAAACTGTTCTGCCAGAAGCCCGCCGCCACAACCCACATCTAAAACTTGTAAAGCTTGTGGATTTAATTTCAAACGATCGACAAGTATCTTATGAAAGTAATCAAACCTTGGTGGATTAATTGATGTTCGTAATACAGCCATAAATCCATCTTGCTCCCACCATGTGTCAGAAACTTCATCGTAAATTTTGTTATTGATTGTTGCCATTTCAACTACCTTAAGTTATTTAGATTTCTTTGTTTTTGCGATAGTCGCACTTTCTTGTTTAAGTGGACCACCTACTGGACAGAAAGTAGCAAGAAACTTATGTATCGTGCCAAGCATGTTTCTATCAGCCAGACTATAGTGAACATACTGACCGCGTTTTTCGCTCACAACTAGTCCGGCATTTTCTAAAATTTTGAGATGTTTGGTTAAGGAAGGCTTGCTCATCTCAAACCTCTCCGCAATTTCACCTGCGGTTAAACTAGTTTCTGACAAATAGGCCAGGATCTTGCGCCTCGGGGTAGAAGCCAATGCTTCGAATACAAGTTCTATCTTCATATAATTAGCTAATTAGTTAAATATAGTTTATGATACCACTATGTTATTAATTTGGCTATAGGAAGATAGGAGCTGGAAATGCAGATAATGAAAGAACCTAAAGATGATATTTGGTTGGTATATGACGGCGAGTGCCCTGTATGCAAAACCTATTGTAAATATATCCGCATCAAAGATGCAGTCGGGAAGTTACACCTGATTGATGCAAGAAAACCAAGTTCAATCATGGATGAAATAACAGCTGCCGGACTGGATATTGATCAGGGTATGGTTGTAAAGTTTAAGAACATTATTTATTACGGACCAGACGCAATTAACATTCTTACGTTGTTAAGCACGCCTTCTGGATTCTTTAATCGAATCAACTATTACATTTTCAGCACAAATTTTGGCGCAAAAATATTCTATCCGGTAGGAAAAGCATTTCGAACTTTAATACTTAAGTTACTGGGAATTAAATATATTGAAAATCTAAAAATGAAATCATGAGTTTGGCTTGCGTGCTGTATGAATAGCAACAATACCAAGTGAAAGTCGTTCAAATTTTATATCTTCGAATCCATAATTGGCTAACTCATCAACTAAATCTTCTGCGGTAGGAAAATCTAAAATACCTTGTAAAAGATACTTGTATGCTGAAGCATCTCCTCCCGTAGCAAGCCAACCTAGTGCCGGCATGCAAATAGACATATATGTAAGATATGCTTCGTGTAGAAGGGGCCAACGAATATTGGAAGCTTCAAGAATAATGATTCTACCGTTAGGTTTAAGAACACGCATTGCTTCTAGAAGTGCTAGACGCCGATTACAGATTTTTAGGCCAAGTGAAATTGAGTAAGCATCAATACTATCGCTAGCAATAGAAGGCATACTCTCTGCATCTAGTTGCCTAAGGCTAACACTTTCATGAAAATGACCAAGCCGCTGCTTAGCAATTGTAAGCATTTTTAGACTTACGTCCGACGCAATGACAGTACGCTCTTGAATTGATTTATTGCCTAAGACTCGAAGTATGATGTCTCCTGTTCCAGTAGCGCCATCAAGAAGAGTATCCCATTCCTCTTTTGCGATTATCTTTGCAACTCTTCGTTTCCATAACCTGTGGATTCCACAACTAAAAACATCGCATAGCTTATCGTAGCGTCTAGCGATACGACCAAAAACATCATCGTTATGTCTTGAAAATTCTGCAGCATTGTGGAAAATAGATGAATCGGTATCACTCATTGTGATTGCCTAAAGTTAATATAGAAACGGAAAATAATTGAATTAATTGTAATTCAAGTGGTTCGTTATCGAAAATAAATCTGTGAGTCGAATGTGTGATTTCGGCCGAATCTTTTCCGTTAAATCAAATTACCATTATCAGCCCAAAGCAGAATTTCAACGTTTGATTTAAGGGGCTTAGCCCGTCACGCTTGAATGAGGGTTAGGTGCATTTTTCTCGCGCCAAGTAATATAAGGATTCTGAGCCAAATTTGAATTGAAGTACCGCGTGTCATATGTGACCTCTTCACCAACCCAGCTAGGCTTCTCTAATGGCTGATTTTCACTTAAGAGTTCAATTTCTGCGATGACCAACCCTGTGTTCTCGCCCTGAAATTCGTCCACTTCCCAATTAAACCCTTTGTATTCAGAGATGTGCCTTACTTTTTGAATAATGGGTCCTTCGCAAAATGCCAAAAGATTTTCTGCATCAACAAGTGGTATTTCATATTCAAACTCAGCTCGTGTGGCGCCAACCGTTGCGCCTTTAATTGTAAGGAACCCTTGATTCCCTGCAATCCTTACTCTTACTGTTCTGGTTTTATCTCGATTTAAATAGCCTTGGCTAAACTTCACTCCAGCAGCAACTCGCCACTCATTGCCGGTGACTAAAAATTTTCTTTCAATTTCTATGGGCATAGATTTATACCTATCGTTTGAATTAAAGGGACGCCTTTAAGCGTCCCGCTTGAATGACTTGTTGGACGTCATCTTCCCTTAGTCAGTAATCGTAAAACGCTCTAACGAACTAACTCTGTACCATTTTGCAATAGCAGCTACGGTGCGATCATCTTGATAAAGCCTCGAATGAATTAGACCAAGGCCCCCTCGAATAAACTGCCGCAAGCTCAGAGATATATTCTCGTGTGTAATGTCTGCTGACGATATTTGCGGAAGTCGATTTATCGAGATATTAAGCATTAAGGCACTTTGCAGGCTTTGAGTGCCGTATCCTACGTGAACCAACATCGAAAACGCTGCCGTTAACATCCACGCTGAGAAAATGACAAAGATCGCGACCGCAGGAAGGAAAATCCAAACGGCAGCGCTTGCGCGACCTGCTGCCAAATACAAGCTAAAATCAAGCGTTGTATAGTGAATGTAGTAGTAAAGAAGCCCCAAGCTTGCAGGTATAGAGGCAATGCTGAGGGCGATGAAACTGTGTCGTTGTATAAAGCCTACTAGTCGGTGACCAAAGTCAGCAAATATCCGTACTCCACTAAGTCCGAAAATTGCTTCGTCTAGTGACATTGATAAGCAAAGGGTTCGATTTAAGTTGGGCCGCATGGCATCCCATGAAGTTAAGTGTTCATCTTGCATTTGAATGAGCACGTTATGCCGCTCTCGGTAAACGCTTTCAAAACGGTAATATAGGTAAATGCCAATGGAAATGGCAGAACTTACCGCCAATAGTGCGGCAAGAATTTTAGCCAAAATAGAGTGTTCTTTTGAACTGTTGATATTAAAGATTTGATGAATAAGGTGCATCTTCCATTCGTCGTACCATCCGTAAAGAGATATCAGGCTAATAGTAAATATCATACTCAGAAATAGTGGCGTGATCATCGCAACTGCCTTTAGAGAGCGCCTTTCTACGTGGAAAAATGGAGTGGCAAGTGTAATTACGCCGGCTACTTGTTGAGGTGGTATTTGGCGAGCTGCTGCACAGATAATATTTCCTCCATGGCTATGTCCAATCAATAATATGCGCGCGGGCGCGTATTGCTTTGCCAGCTCTGCCGCATCAGCTCCTAACTTGGATGCCGCGTCGCATCGATGCTGATGTGAGTTTCTGCCGCTCCAGCAGAAACGGTGTATCTGAACGCCTGTTGGCTCAAGATTTTTAAGGGCACTTGAAAAACTGGAGTCAAAATGTGGCCATAGTGCATTGGTGGCGTAAGTTCCATGAACGAGCATGCAGTGCAGGCTCGCTGGCCGAGCAGGGGCAGGCTCACTGATCAAGCCGTATTTGTGTGCCACGTCACCTCCTCTTGAGGACATTGCCTCTACACTTCTTTATGGCGCCCAACGTTTGAATTAAGGGGCGCCGTTAGGCGTCTCGCTTGAATGATGGGTTAGGCAATTTACCATGAACATGATTGAACCTTTTTTGCATATTTTTTTGTTACCAATTGAATATCGTTAGAGTAATTACCTGATGATATTTTCTTAATATCTTCGATGTTTTCAAAGTGCCAACCCATTTTTTCAAAGTTTTGTTGTGCTGATAAGATATGCATCTTTTGCGATTGAAAATCATTTTTATCAGAATAGAGCTCCGCTAGCCGTATATGGTATTTAGCCAATTTGTAAGCTCTATATGCACACGTTGGAAGAAGTTATTGTTCAGACGCCTTTTTGAGATTTGATTTCTTTATCTTATCATTGATTCTTTGCTCTGATTCTAACCTTAGCTTTTTTGCAACCTTAGGTGGAAATCCGAGATCCAGGAATATGTTATCACCTGGTTTCGTAATGTGAGCCGATCCATTAAATTGAGAATCAATCCTAGATAATTCCTTTTCCAATTTATCCATGTCTAAAGTCCCAAAACACTATTTAATTATATTATCAACCAACTGATTTTTATTGTAACTCCGAAACTGCCCCGCTACCATTCCATATCGGATATTTGATAAATTATGCATACGCCAGATCTTTTTATGTGTAAACAAAAGATGACATATTTTCTAAAGATGATTCGAAATATTTTTAATATATTCTGAAAAATTTAATATCCGAATTTAACAAACCTCAGATAAATTTTTAGTTACGTATTTATTAAATAAAATTTCAATATGATTATGATATATGACGCTAAGTTACGTATTTGTTTAGAGCTTGCTCATTTATTAGACGTTTTAGGCCAATAAACCAAATGTTTAAAATTACGCATTTATTCTGCACAAACAATTGTGTTTCTGCATAATATATTCGTAACTCAATCATGTTAACGAATTGTATAAATAAGCCCTTGGTGAAACCCTAGGGCTTTTTTATTTCAACTCTCAAGCACTAAATTAAGTAAAGGGTTCCGAACTGGATGAGTTACTTAAAAGAAAAAAGTACTTAATGACAGTACCACATCAAACTTACTCACCAATAATTTAGTACTCATTGCCCATTTGATT
>DASQFK010000055.1:0-9148 GCA_035633175.1 Methylotenera sp. | reverse complement strand
AAATTAGCTGGTCAGATGATGTGCCAGCGGGACGGGGTCCAGCAGGGCAAACGATACGCAGTGGATCTCCCTTTATTTGTGAGGACTTTACCAGCACACCCTACTTTAAGCCTTGGCTAGAGTCTGCTGAGAAATTTGGATTGCACGGGGTGGTTAATTTACCCCTGCGAGATAAAAACCATACCTTTGGCATATTAGGTCTTTTTTTAAATGAAATAAGAACATTAGCGATTGATGAAATTTCTTTACTGCAAGCATTAGCAGATGATTTGGCTTTTGCAATTATTTCTTTGCGATCAAAAGAAGAGCAAAAGCGCGTGCAATCTGCCATATCAAAAGTTGCTATTAGTGTTTCTGCACATTCTGATATGTCATTTTTCGAGCAGTTGAATCACAGTATGGCTGAAGCTTTGAATGCTGATGGCGCTTTCATTGCACGCTTACTCCCAGGTAAGCCCCTAACAGCAAGGACTATTTCTGCTATAAGCGGCGGTAGCACGATTGCTAATTTCGATTATCTTATTGCCAATACGCCTTGTGAGAATTTACTGCAACAAGACGAGTGTGTGTTCTCAGAAAGTGTTGCTGAAAAATTCCCTAAATCAACTTTCCTCAATACCTTCGGTGCAGAAGCTTATGTAGGTAGAAGCTTACTTAATTCGGCGGATCAACCGATAGGAATGATGTACTTATTATTTCGATCAAGGATGAAAGATTTAAGTTTTGCGATCTCGACATTGAAGATTTTTTCTGCTCGTGCTGCAAGTGAGTTAGAGCGTCAGGCAACGGATGTTCAAATCCGCCAACAAGCTTCATTGCTAGATAAAGCACAAGACGCCATTATGGTGCTTGATTTGAATCACAGTATTCTTTTTTGGAATAAAAGTGCTGAACGGCTTTATGGGTGGACAGCCGAAGAGGCAATGCAAAAATCAAATGATCAATTGCTTTATGATAATCCTACCCAGTTTTATCGAGTGATGGAGTTACTGTTACAAAATGGCGAATGGAATGGTGAGATTGTTCAACGCCATCAAGACGGCAGTATGCTGACTGTGGAAGGACATTGGACTTTAGTACGCGATGAGAATGAGATGCCGCAATCTATATTCGCGATTAATACCGATGTCACTTCACGTAAAATCGCGCAAGAAAAAATCCAGCAACTTGCATTTTACGATCCATTGACTCTGCTTCCCAATCGGCAACTATTGATTGATCGACTGAAGCAAACGATTGGCTCTATTGCACGTAATAACAGAAACGGTGCCTTGCTATTTATTGATTTAGATAATTTTAAAACCTTGAATGATACGCTGGGTCATGATGTAGGTGATCTATTGCTTAAAGCGGTGGCTGATCGATTAAATAGCTGCATACGAAAAAGTGATACGGTGGCACGCCTAGGTGGAGATGAGTTTGTGGTCATGCTCACCCATCTTAGTAACAATTTACTGGAGTGTGCCGATCAAGCAAAAAAAGTCGCTGAAAAAATTCTTAGCTTCCTTAATCATGCTTATCACTTGAATGGACAGTCGCATCAAAGTACCCCAAGTATAGGCGTGACTTTAATTACCAAACAGTCGAATAGTGTCGAAGCCATATTAAAGCAGGCAGACCTTGCCATGTATCAAGCCAAGGCTGCAGGGCGCAACACTCTACGTTTTTACGATACAGCAATGCAAAGTGCTGTAACCAACAAAGTTGCTCTGGAAAAAAACCTGAAAGATGGATTGCTACATCATGAATTTATTTTGCATTACCAACCTCAATTAAATAGCAAAAGACAGATCATCGGTGCTGAAGCTTTAATTCGTTGGATCAATCCAGAGCGAGGCTTGGTTTCTCCCGCTCAATTTATTCCCTTAGCAGAAGAAACCCGGTTAATTATTCCAATTGGTCAATGGGTATTAGAAACAGCTTGCAAACAGTTAGTTGCTTGGGGAAAACACCCGGGGGCGTCTGAAATGGTGCTGTCTGTCAATGTGAGTATGTATCAATTTCGCCAGCCAGACTTCGTGCAACAGGTCATGGATACACTTGAACAAACTGGCGCAAATCCCTTCAGGCTCAAACTAGAACTTACAGAAAGCTTGTTGGTAGAGAACGTAGAGGACATCATCGTTAAAATGATTGCTTTAAAAGCCAGGGGTGTGAGTTTCTCTCTTGATGATTTTGGTACAGGGTACTCTTCGCTTTCAAACTTAAAGCGGTTGCCGCTAGATCAATTGAAAATTGATCAGTCATTTGTAAGAGATGTGATGACTGATCCTAATGATGCTTCTATCGCATGCACCATTGTCGCATTAGCACAAAATTTAGGTTTAGAAGTGATTGCTGAGGGAGTAGAAACTGAGGAGCAACATCAGTTTCTATTCCAAAATGGTTGTTATCTTTATCAGGGTTATTTATTTAGTAAGCCATTACCCATTGATCAATTTGAAAAGTTTTTAAGGAAGGTTAGTTTGGGAAATTGACCTGCCTGATTGAGGCCTCGAAAGGCTTGCAAAGATAAGCATATCTTGTTTCATCACATTAGAGTGCCACTGTCCTCACTTGCGTAATATCTGTGTGTCCCTGTAGCACTTTAAAGCCACTACTAAAGTAGCATCGTGCAGACAAAGTGGCATCAGCATAAATCTACGAGCAAGGGACTCGTTAATTAACACAATGGTATTCAAATCAAAATTAAATTTAGAAAGCCCCACGTAGGGGATGCCCATTTTTTTTCGCTAGCACACCTTTAAGAGTACTTTCATCAATCACATTCATCTTGATTAGAATTTGCCCAAGTTGCACATTGCGATTTTCTTTTTGTTTGGCTAAGGCTTCTTCTAGCTGTGCTTGCGTTATCAAACCAAGTTGCTTTAGGGCCTCACCAAGTTTAAGTATTGGTTGACTCTCTTGATATTTGATGGCGGCTTCAAGCTGTTCGCTAGAGATGATTTGATGTTCAGATAAATAATCACCAATGCGTTGCGTGCGTAACTGGCGTTGCTGAGTCAAAGCGACATCGACTTCTTCTTTGCTCGCCAGTTTTTCATCAATGAGCATCTCGCCAATGCGCAATCCAATTTGGTAATTTGCAATTGACTGATGAGGAATAAAGCATCGTACGATTCTTTCATCTGCTGAGGGGAGAAAAAGGTAAAGACCATTCACGGTATTGGAACAGCCAATAGTTTCTCCGCAGATGATTTCATTATCAAGAAACTCTACGCTATACAGTTGTTTTTCAGAAGCGGGAAATACCTCTTCAGCACGCGATTCCAGCGGAGTCTGGTGTTTGTGCAATAGTATCGACTTCACCAGTCGCATGCTTTTAATTTGATTTAAATGGATAATTTCGTTGACATCACTCCGAGTTGGCAAAAATAGAATGCTAGACTCTTCAGGTTGAAATTCAATGAGGTCACCAAGCACTTTAGTGCCATCACGCATATAGATTAAACAGGTCTCAGGCTCTTCAACATTACTATCAATTGCTAGATTGAAGTATGGAGGTGTTGGCCATTCAAAAGCCATTTTATTAATTAGACTGGGCTCGTAAATCTCTAGATCCATTTGAATATCCCCATTGTTAATGCTTTATTGATTTCAAATTCACACTTGTGTATTTTACAGTCTAAACTTTCGACGCATTTTTGCGCATTGAATCATCGCAATTCGCATATACTCAGAATGTAAGCATATACTCAATCTTGTTTTGTAACAAAGATAAAGGAGTTTTTATGGATCGAATAGTTCATCGACAACCTGTCATGATTCTTGGAGGTGGACGGGGAGGCTTCGCACTTCTTGAAATGTTTATAGAGGATGAGTTTGTAGATGTGATTGCGGTGATTGATCGAAATCCCGATGCAGAAGGGATTAAGTTTGCCCAGTTTTATCAAATCCCAACTTATACGAACGCCATTGAGGGCTTAGAGGCCTGCAAAAAATATCCAGACTGCATTATCTATAATTTGACCCATGATGATGAGATTGCCAAAGAGGTTACGCAAGTTTTTGGTGAAAAAAAAGTAACCGATGGCCATGAGGCTAAGCTATTTTGGCAGATTGTAATGAATTTAAAGCGGATTAAAAATGAACTTGAAAGTAGCCAAATTCAATTAAATGCCATTATTTATCACGCTCTGGATGGCATCATCACTTTCAGTGAGGATGGAATAATTCAAGGGTTTAACCCTGCAGCAGAGCAAATCTTTGGCTATCCAGAAGAGCAGATAGTAGGGAAAAGTATTCAAATACTGATGCCGGAGTTAATTAAAAGTGAAGATGAAGCATTCATTAATCGATTTCTCCATTCTAGAGAGATGTCGCTTGTTGGTAAAAGGGGGTGCGAAGTTGCGGCCACCCGTGCGGATGGTCAACAATTTCCCATGGAATTATCCACTTCCGAAATGATTTTAAAGGGGCATCGTTACTTTATCAGTATTGTTCGAGATATTACTGAGCGCAAGATCATTGAGGAAAATACACAGCATGCTGCGCATTATGACTACTTAACCGATCTTCCGAATAGGGCGTTGTTTATAGACCGGCTAGAGTATGCGCTATCTCTTGCTAAGAGAAATAAATATAAGCTGGCGTTGTTTTTTCTTGATCTAGATGGGTTTAAAAAAGTGAATGACACTTTAGGTCATGATCATGGAGATTTGCTTTTGAAGGAAGTGGCTACACGACTGCAAAGATTGATTAGAAGTTCAGATGTTCTGGCGCGTATTGGCGGTGATGAATTTACCTTCATACTTAATAATATAGAGACGCGAGCGAATGCTTCATTAGTGGCGAATAAAATCATCGCCGCACTTTCTGAGCCATTTGATTTAGATGGCCAAATTTGCCATATTGGCGGCAGTATTGGCATTTCATTTTATCCAGACGATTCCGATAACTCTGAAAATCTTATAAAACAGGCGGATGAAGCGATGTATTTAGCGAAGAAGAGTGGAAAGAATACGTGTAGATTTTATATGGAATACTTGTAGATTTTATGCGGAAATTTAAACAGGAATTTTTTAATGACTACTTAAAAATTCCTGTAAAAAATATTAATTACTAACATTCGAGCTTGGTGACCACAGCTACGCCAGCATAGTAGGTCTTTTAATGCCAGGGCCGGTCATGCCATCGACGCCAATTTGTTTTAGTAATTCATACTCACTATCAGATTGCACACCTTCAGCAATTGCAAGTACACCAATCGAATGAGCGATCATACATAAACCTCTCAAAAGTGTTTTGTTCGCTTCATTAGTGTCTATGCCGCGAATGATCGATACATCAATCTTGATGTAGTCTAAGCCAACGTCATGTAGCTCACCTAAGCGCGAAATGCGCGAGCCAACATGCTCAATACCCACTTTGCAACCTAGCGCTTTGAGTTGGGTGCAGAAGCTACGGAACTCGACTAAATGGTCAAATGCACCTTGCTCAGGAACTTCAAAATATAAGCGATGTGCATTATTTAAATTCTGCTTAATTAAATGAATACTTGTTTCAACAAAACTGGGATTGCAAATAGCACTTGCAGATATATTGAGGCCAATAGGTTCAGCGCCTTTGGAAAGCAAATCTATTGCGGTTTTTAACACGAGTTCATCCACACGACTAATCAAGTTAAGCTGATTTGCCCATGTGATAAATTCGCCTGCACAGAACCACTTTCCATCAGGAATCAACTGAAGCCTGACAGGACTCTCATTATGAATTAACTCACCTTTTTGGTTGATGACTGGATAAAATTCAAGTTTAATTCTTTTATTATTGAGTGCTGAAGTGAGCAAACGTTGCCACTCATTCTGGTCTTCAATAGTATATTTCTCAATATCACTTTGATTAATCACATGCAGGATATTGCTGTTATTAATTTTTATTTCGTCAAGTACACTATCTCCCAAGTTGATTAATTTTTCAGCGGTATCTGAAGTTGTCACCTGGATAGCGACTGTGAGGAAATTGCCTTTAACTGACATTTGCGCTGATTCTGAACATTTTATTAATGCATTTTGGATTTGGCTACCTAACATGCGACCATCAATCGGCTGGCTGGAGAATACTGCGAAATCTGTTCCATTAAGCCGTCCAGCAAGTAGTGCTGGATGATGTTTGCATTCATGTTCTAGTGCATCACCAATTCTTTTAAGCATAGCATTGGTTTCTGTATAGCCTAAGGTTTGATCAATCAATGCAAGATTTGATAATCTGGAAATGATTAACACGCCTTGATCAAAGTATTCTTCGTGACTGATGCTCGCATTGACCTTACTTACAAAATAATCATATTTAATAAGCCCGGTAATAGGTTCAAAGTTAACTTGAAAACTCAGTTGTTCTAGCCGCGCTGACTCTTCACTTACTGTCTTTTTAATACGATTAGAAAGGCTATTCATAGCATTGACCACTGCTTTGAATTCATCTGTTTTAGGCGGGTCAATCGTAACAAAGCGATGCTCCCCGATTGCTTTTGCTTGATTAACCACATCTTTAAGCGGGCTAAGTATTGTTTGTAAAATTTGGCTTCCCACATAACAACTGAGTAAACCAATTAATAAAACCCATAATGCAATCAATAACGTTTCTTCCCAAAGTTTATCGTAGGCAAAATTTGAATCGCTTTCTAATTTTAATGACCCATATTGCAGCCAGCCATTCTGAATTTCTGCGACTCCCGCCTGCACTTTAATTGGAATCAATTTAACAAACCATTGAGGCGCTTTCGTTTGGCTGCTTGGGTTCACACGTTCGCTTATCAATTTACCATTCGGATCAAATAGACCGATGTATTGATAGTGGCCAGAATCGAATTGAGCAGATAGCAGTAGATCCAGAGTGATGGGGTCTTTTTCCATCTGAGACATGGATAATGCGAGTGACGTCACATTATCAATATTTTTCATTTCTAATTGCGTCTCCAAACTATATTTGCTGGATAACGTACTTAAAATTAAACTGCCACTAGACGCCAAGATAAGCGTAAATACAATGGCTAACCAGAGTTGTTTAATGAGTGACATATTCATTCCTAACTTTCATATTCAAAATCCATCTGCTTGAATGCGAGACAAAACATCACGCCACCTAGATAAGTGAGAGGTAGCATCTCCTTTGGATTTGGTGCTTAACCCAACCCATAAACCTTTACTGTTAAAACTAAAAATAGGGGCTAGATCTTTTCTTTTAGATGCCGGCATAATTTCAGAGTCTAAGTTGTCAAGAATGAGCGGCTCGGATTGAGGTGTTGAATAATAACTCAGAACCATATGAGCTTTTACAGAGCGACTATTATCATTAATAATTTCTGCTCTGACATACGTAAGTCTCAATTTATCATCAGATATATTTAACGCTTTTAGAAGCGCATATTTTGCAATACTAAAATCTTCGCAATCACCGGCTAACTTGCCAATTGTTTCTAACGGCGTCGCCCAATAATCGGATTGTCCCCAAAGCTCGATATCATCAGTAAATCTAATTTTCTGGTTGAAAAAGTCATTAACATTTTTAAGTTTTTCAGTATCGGAAGCTAATTTTAAGTGAATAATTAATTGATTGAGTTCTAAGATATTTTTATAGGCTTCTTGGCCATATCTTTGATTTGCAAGGCTGCTTAATTTATTAAACTCATAGTCTGCCGCATAAAAACTAGAAAAGCAAAAAATCATCAGCAAGCTTGGCAACGAGAATCGCAGGCTTTGCTTTAGATAGTTTAGGTTTTTTTTGAAATTTGAAATCACCCACGCTCCGCGACTTTAGGTAAAGCTGAATCATAAAAACTTCAATGATGAGTATGAGCTATCAAAATCTGTTAATTATCATAACCTAAGAATACGAATGTCAATCATGAAGCTTGCATAATTTATGCAGTTCTGAAAAGTCGCTCAGTAAAAAGTATTGTCCATTAGTACAATATATTTATGTGGGGGTAGGGTGTTTAATGCGATTGTGAAAAAAGTTTTGTAAGTTTTCTAAGATTCGTAAGAATTTAATTGAAGGTAGGACTAAAAATGGCACTAATCGGCAAAGTAGTAGCAATGACAGGCGTAGCGTATCTGATTACAGATAATGGCACAAAACGCGAGCTACAACTAGGTGATCAAATCCAGACGGGAGACACGATACAAACTCCTCGCGGTGTGGACGTTGACCTGGAACTTGCCAGTGGGCGCGTGATTCACATTAGTGCCGAGCAATTAGTTGCTTTTACCGAAGAGCTTTCCGAAGTCATTGTGCCGGGCGGATTGGACAGTGCCATTAATCTAGCGACGATTGAAACCGTCATTAAAGCAATTGAAGAGGGTAAAGATATTAATGCGGTTCTGGAAGAAACCGCCGCAGGTGCGAACGGACAGTTGAATAGTTATGGTTTTGGTTTTGTTGATTTGTTTAGAATCAACGATATTTTAAATGCTTTCAATTTTTCTTACAGCATTGATTCTGATACGGGTATCAATAGCGAACTTCTTGGCAATGATGATAACAATTATGCATTCATTGCAGATAGTGAAGATGCCAGTGCAGGATTGCCGGCTAGCAATACTGCACCAACAGCTGTAGCAACTTCCGGGTCCGGCACAGAAGATGCTGCCTCGATTATGATTGCACTTAGTGGTACGGACGACGGAACGGTCGCGAGCATCACACTTAGCACGCTGCCAACAGACGGCACACTTTATACAGATGCTGCGCTTACCCTACCGGCTGTCACTAATACTGCCTATCTTGGTAGTACCGCGACCTTATACTTTGTACCAAACAGCAACTTTAACGGTAACGTTAGCTTTACCTACACTGTGACAGATGACCTAGGACTAAGCGATGGTACACCAGCCACCGTCAGCATCACCGTCAACCCGGTGACTGACCTCACGGCAGCAGACGACAGCATCAGTGTTGACGAAGACGGCAGCATCATCGGCGCCAGCGTGGCCGGCAATGACAGCACCATCTCTGGCGGCAGCTTGAGCTATGCGCTCGTCAGCGGCACCAGCAACGGCAGCCTCACATTTAACGCGGACGGCAGCTACGACTACACGCCGGCGACCAACTACAACGGCAGCGACAGCTTTGACTACACCGTCACCGATGCCGACTCCGGCGAGAGCAGCACGCACACCGTCAGCATCACGGTCGACCCAGTGGTTGA
>DASQFK010000054.1:0-9335 GCA_035633175.1 Methylotenera sp. | reverse complement strand
TATTACTGGCGCGATGGTCTTTCAAGGTAGGTTATTGCGTGCAATCGGTATTATGCTGACGCCTTGGGAGCCTCGTACCGAAGTGGTGTTAGGGATTGGCCTGACCTTAATGGCAGCGATTTGGTTACGTTATTTAATGGCAAAAGGCGGTATTAAGGTATGGCATTTGTTAGTGAATGGCGCGATGTATATCACCTATTTAGTATTGGTTTTAAGCTAAAATAACATCCATTAAAACGAGCGCTAAGTTCAATTTTGAGGCTCATGATGTTGTAAATCATCATCTTGAGTCTCATTATCCAAATCTAAATCTACCTCTTCTTTAGCTAAGCCAAGTTTAGCGAGTCGATAGCGCAGCGTACGAAAGCTAATCCCTAGTAATTTAGCTGCAGCGGTTTTGTTATTATTTGCCGTATCCAAAGCCTTAATAATGGCTCTTTTTTCAATATCCTCTAGATACTCCGATAAGCTTATTTCCGATGTCTGGTCTAAATCAAACGATGGTTTTTGTATAGAATTTGCTTTCAGACCATCTTCAACCATCAAATCATCAATGGTAATTTTTACGCCGTCACACATTGCCAAAGCCCGTTCCAGCATATTTTCTAACTCACGTACATTGCCAGCAAACTGCAATTTTTTGATATAAGCCTGAGCGTTGCTATCAATCTCGGGCTTAGCAATATTCATGTGATTGCATAGTTTTGCTAACAACATATCTGCAAGCAGAGGAATGTCACCGGGCCGGTCACGCAATGCTGGCATTTTGAGCTGAATCACATTTAGTCGATAATATAAATCCTGCCTAAATAGTCCGGCATCCATCATGTCAGTCAAGTTTTTATGCGTGGCGCTAATAATACGCACATCCACTGTTTCTTCTGCGGTACCGCCCACCATGCGTACTTTTTTTTCTTGAATAGCGCGTAATAATTTTACTTGCATCGCTAGTGGCAAATCAGCGACTTCGTCCAGAAATAAAGTGCCACCACTAGCTGCTTGAAACATACCTTCTTTATCTTGATTGGCGCCAGTAAAGGCGCCTTTTTTATAGCCAAAGAACTCACTTTCCATCAGATTTTCAGGAATCGCACCACAGTTAACAGCAATAAAAGCACCATCAGCGCGCGAGCTATTGTTATGGATTAACTTTGCTGCTAGTTCCTTACCGCTGCCTGATTCGCCGCTGATGTAGACGGGAGCTTGGCTGCGTGACAGTTTGGTAATCATGTTGCGTACATAGGTAATTGGATCAGATTCGCCAATCATTTCCAGTGTATTTGGTTTTTTGACGCTAGCCGGGGTCGAAAGTTTAAGGGCAAACTCAACCAAAGGTCTTAATTGCTTTAATGAAATTGGCTTGGTTAAATAATCGAAAGCACCAGCCTTAAGTGCAGATACTGCATTTTCAGCACTTGCATGAGCAGTAATCACTGCAACAGGCAGTCCTGCATGATGCTCAGTAATATAATTCACTAAATCTAGGCCCGTGCCCCCCGGCATTTGCATATCAGTTAAGCAGAGCGCATATGAGCGTTGTTTGAGTAAAATTTTAGCTTCTTCAATATTGCTAGCACTGTAAGTTTCAATATCCATGCGCTCTAGCGTCATCGTGAGCAGTTCGCGAATATCTGTCTCATCGTCCACAATTAAGCAGGTTAGTTTTTGGCTCATTCGTTATTATGCCTTTTTAAACTAAGAATAAACGCGCTACCTACTGGTAATGCTTGATATTGCAGATTTGCACCATTCGCTTCGGCTAGTTCGCGTGAAATATAGAGCCCTAAGCCGTTGCCAGTCGTCTTGGTAGTAAAAAACGGTTCAAATAATCTAGCACGATATTGTTCAGTTACACCGCTTCCATCATCGCATATTTCAATGTTTATTCCATTTATATCACCGCCATTAAGTGCTACGCAATTTAAACGTAAGCTGCCCGCTTGTTTTTGACTATGCTCCCAGCCGTTTTTACAGAGATTCCATAAGATTTGCGTTAAGTGGCGGTGATCAAAAGAAGTATAATTTTTTGCTAAACAGGGATTGAATTGAAAGTGTGTCGTCGGTATTTTTTCAACCGCACAAAATTGCGTATAAAAATCCACTAAAAATTGCTGGAGGTCAATTTTCTCTTGTTTTGTGCGGTCGCGGCGATTAAGCTCCAGCACATCTTTAATAATTTGGTCTATGCGCCCGATATTGCTTGCAATGATTTCTAAAATTCGTTGATTGGGTACGGATAAGTGCTCTTCTTCTTGCAGCAATTGATTGGCGTGGCTAATAGCGCTGAGTGGATTGCGAATTTCATGGGCAATATTAGCTGTTAACCTACCTAGTGCTGCCAATTTTGCCTGCTGTGCTGTCGATTGAATCTGACTCCAGTCTTGAATGAAGATGACTGCCCCCGAACTTCGTGTGTCGCTGATGGGCTTGAATCTAAGTTTTAATTCCCGGCCAGCTATTGATACGATTAAGTTTTGACTAAGCTCATCACCTTTTACCCAATTGCTAAATGTACTAGCGATACTCGGTGCATTATTGATTAAACTAAGAATTTCAGTGTTATCTGGGGATAAAAGTAGTAAAGACTCCGCCTGTAAGTTGCGATGACGGATATTCAGGTCTTTATCTACCACAATGACACCATCTTGCATCTCTTGGGTAATAAGCGCATTAACTTGGGCTAAATTTTCAAGGTCCAACCCTCGCGCTGAAGCCAATTCCTCACTACGCAACATACGGTCGGCTAAGGTATATGCAAGCAAAGCGGTAGCAAAACAACTCAAACTCAGCATGACAGATTGAGTGTAGGTAGTGACTGCCAAACCACCCAGGAAAATTTGATAACTCTGTTCCAGGAGCAAGCCAATCGTGGCAACTGCAGCATAAAATAAGGCTAGCCGGCCATTGCTCACTAGACTAGCCGTTACAATAATGATGATCAGCAATAAACCTAAACCGCTACCGATGCCGCCTGCAGCAAACATAAATAAGAGGATAAAAAATATATCCGCAATGATTTGCAGCGGTAGAAAAAAACGATAAGGTATATTTTGTAGCCGGCTACCCAACAATATTAATATGCTGAAGATAAAATAAGTTACAGATAATTTTAAAAATAGTGGGGAATATTCATTAACTCCCAAATGATCCTTATCCATGTGAAGATAAGAGAAAATAAAAACAACACTTAAAAGAAGGCGAAAAACATTTAGTATATTAATAGCGCGCGTTTGCAACGGCGCATCGCTCGTGCGTGCAAAATTTTGATAAGCATTTAAAGGGAAATTTAACAGGCTCATTTTTTCTCTATATGCGCCTTGCTGCAATAAAAATTGCCATCCACTAAAAAAGCTTCAGACCTGGGCAAATGCACTGCGCATTTGCTACATTGCACCATGTTCTCAATATTTTCATTTTCTATATTATTTTCAGATTCATTGGTGAGAGGTTGATCTGAACTGTTTTTTGGCAAGTTTGATTTTCCAAAGTTGCGTTTGAAAAAATAAATCACTAACCAAATTACTAATCCTAAAAAAATTAGTCTCCACATCATTATTATTTACTCAATAAATTTAATTGATATGATTGTAACTAAAGCTGAGCCTAGCGCAAAATGTAAACACTTAGTTGAAAATGTAAACCTGATATAATTTGATTTATGCCAGTAATTCTCAGTCAGTTAATGACATATAACCAATACTTAGATAGTCCACATGAATATTCATTCAATCAAAATGGCAGTAAAGTATATACATAATGGTTAATCGCAAATAATGGCAACAAGCAAAGAACTTGCAGATTTCCTGGAGTCTGTCGAGCGCCGCGCATTCAAGCAAACTACTTATGCGGTGCGGGACGATCATGCCGCGCTTGATATCGTGCAAGATGCCATGATGAAACTCGCCGAAAAATACGGTGATAAACCTGCGGCTGAATTCCCTATGCTGTTTCAGCGTATTTTGCAAAATACCATGCGAGATTTCTGGCGCAGGCAAAAGGTGCGTAACTTATGGACCACCTTATTATCTTCATTTGGCGGTAACGAAGGCGATGAAGACCGCGATCCTTTAGAGACTATAGACGTTGAGGATGACAGTGATGAACCTGCTGCACAACTTGAGCGCAGTCAAACTATAGCGTTGATTGAGCGTGCTTTAGAAAAGCTACCGGCACGTCAACGAGAAGCCTTTGTCCTGCGTTACTGGGAGGAGATGGATGTGGCTGAAACGGCTGAGATAATGGGATGCTCACAAGGCAGTGTTAAAACCCATTGTTCGCGGGCTGTTCACGCATTAGCTGCTGAATTGAAAGCGCAAGGCCTAGAGAAACTAGGCCTGCTCAATGAGCATTTAGTGAAGCCACGTTTGAATAACCCTAGTTTAGACGAGCAATTAGCCGCTAATACTGGCTCGAAAAATTAGAGGCGAGCGATGAGTACACCAGAAAACAAAACGATGTCTGAATTTACGCAAACATATCACATGCCGGAAGAACAAGTGGCACAGAATGTGGTTCACTTGTTGAATGATAATGCCCATCATCTAAGCCCAGCTTTAGCCCAGCATTTGTCAGCAGCGCGTAGCTTAGCTGTCAATCAATTAACTGCTAAACAGGCTCAGTTAGCCAATGCGGGTATTGTTGGCCACAGCGGCAGCGCGCTACATTGGATCGGTGACCATGTTGGCCATTTTCTTGGCAGTCATCGTGCCATGTCTGGCGCTATGATGGCAGGGGTCATGTTGCTTACATTTTTTGCAGTGCAAGAATTTAACTTTAATAATAATTTAGAAAATAGCGATGCCTTCTTGCTGGCGTCAGATTTACCGCCAGAAGCTTTTGCAGATAAAGGGTTTGATACATGGTTAGTTTCAACGCGCGATTAAAAAATAGCATTTTTCTGTACTTGGCATTGACGTTTAGCGGGTTTGTGCATGCAGATGAAAACAATGTTTCTTGGGCGCAATTAAGCAAACAACAGCATGAGATTTTGAGTCCGCTTGCATCTGAATGGGATACGCTACGTCCATGGCAACGTGAAAAAATGCTGGATATTGCCCGGGACTATCCAAAAATGAGCCCGAATAAACAAGTGCTAGTCCAAAAGCGGCTGTCTAACTGGAGCCGGATGACGCCTTATGAGCGTGAGAATGCGAGAAAAAAACATCAGCAATTTCAGACTTTATCGCCTGAGAAAAAAAATGAATTACGCAAAAAATGGAATGAGTATCAAAAACTTCCGGAGTCTGAACGCGCAAGACTTCGCTCCGAGTCACCCGACATCTATAGCGATGCAGATCTACAGTAATCGAATGTAATAAAAAATATGCAAGATAAGCCAACGGTGCAAATAAAAGTACCAGCAACCCCGATACTAGAATTAAAGACCCCTTTACTTAAGCTTGGGCTTAGTCTTATTTATGAAACGCTAGTGATTGTTGCGCTTTTGTTCTTATGTGGGTTGGTTTTTTTATTAACGGCAGGTGATGCAAGCAACGGTGTTAAACGTTATGCGCTGCAACTATTTTTGTGGCTATCTATCGGCATCTACTTTGTATGGTGTTGGCATAAAAGCGGCCAAACATTAGCAATGCACACCTGGCGCTTAAAATTAGTGACACAAAACAATCATTCACTTTCTTTAAATATAGCCATTGCCAGATATGTGTTAGCTTCTATAAGTCTGATGTTGTTCGGGTTCGGTTTTTTATGGGCGATTGTTGATCCTGATAGATTGTTTTTGCATGATAGGCTGCTGAAGACCAAAATTATCGCCGTTCAACGTAATACAGCATAGTTAGTCCGGCTATCAAAAATAATATGGTTGGCATCACGGCGCTGAATAACGGTGACCAGTCATTCAATAAACCTAAGTGTACAAATACCCGATTTAATATTTGATACAGCACACCCAGCATAATACCTACAAAAAGTTTGGTGCTGGCGCCAGTAGCCCGTTGTTGAATAAAACCAAAAGGTAAGGCTAAAATTACCATCACCATACATGCTAAGGGGTAGATCATTTTTGCCCAAATAGCGACTTCATAGCGTGTGGTTTTTTGTTTATTGAGTGTGAGATGGTTGATGTAGTTATATAAGTTCCAGGCTGACATTTTTTCAGGTAGTACGAGCAATACATTGAGTAATTCTGGTCGGATTAAAGAACGCCATTTTGCCTCGGCATATTTAGTAACATGTACCGTATCTGAATCAAAATGCGTTTGCGTTACTTCTTTTAAATTCCAGTAATTCTCTTCAAATTGTCCACGTTTGGCAGAAGTGGTGCTTTCTAATTTAAAGCTCTTGTCAAATTCGTATATATGTAAATTGAGCAAGGTTGCATCAGGCAATACATCTTCGGCGTTTACAAAACTATTGCCATCTTTTACCCAAAGGCCAGATTTAAAATCTTGTGCAATCACAGAATCTGTCGCCTTGATGCGCATGCGTTGTGCCATTTTTTCACTAAATGGTGTAATAAGTTCACCGACCATGAAAGTAATAATCGTAAATACTAAACCGACTTTTAATAATGTAAACGTGATGCTTTTTAGTGAAATGCCACTTACTCTAAATATGACTAATTCAGAAAAACGTGCAAATTGCCCCAAGCTATACATACAGCCAACGAGTACTGCCACGGGCATGACTTCATAAATATGGCCTGGTGCACTGAGCAATACGAATAGCATGATTTTTTCCAAACCATAGCTGCCCTTTCCTAAGCTTTCAAGTTCTTGAATCAAGTCAAAAAACGAGAACATCGTAATCAGTGCCAGCATGATAAGCAGCACATTCACGCTGATTTCTTTGAGTAGATATCGAGTAATAATTTTCATGTAATGCGTTTACGATTCAATGGGTTTCATTAGATTTAACTTAAATTTTGGATATAAAAATATTCAGATCTAAGATTTATTACGAATTTTTGACCAGGCTACCGGGAAAAATTCTGGAAAAATAGGCAGTTGTTTTACGCGACGGTAAAACATATAGGCTGTGAATGACAAAAACAGTAGATGCACCGGCCATAAGCCTACCGCTTCATATACCTTGCCCTGTGCCACCCAGGCTTGCATAATGCTCAACATATTGTTATAGATCATATAGATGACGAGGGCTAATACAAAGTTGGCGGAGCGTCCGGCACGTGGATCCAATGAACTTAAAGGAATAGCTAGAAGTGATAGTATCAATGCTGAAATAGGAATGGCAAGCCGCCACTGTAATTCAGCGCTATTGGCTTGATCATTATTTTGGATCAATTCTTGGCTTGATTTTGATTGCGTGGTGGGCGGTTTTTGTTTAACTTCTGCAGCCTCAACGCGAATAGCGTATTTTTCAAACTGCGTGGTCGAAAACTCTGCTGTGCCGCGCTCGCCTTGATAGCGACGACCATTTTCCATGATTAAAAAGTTATCGCCGTTTTTTTCGCTAAAACGGCGGCCTTGTGCAGCCACAATGATGCCTAATTTTTGATGCTGTATCGATTGTACGAATATATTTTTAACGATATTACCAAGCTGGTCAAAGCTTTCTATAAAAAATACCCGTTCGGCATTGCTAGATTCCTTAAACACACCTGGACTGATTGAGGCTAAATCATCGCGGCTTTCAAGCTGTACGCGATAATCTTCACCTTTGTTGGTGGCCCACGGCATAATAAACAGACTCAATAGTGAAATTAGTAGAATAATCGGGAGAGTGAATGCGAGTACCGGGCGAATCCAGCTATTGATGCTAAGCCCTGAGCTAAACCAGATCACCATTTCAGAATCTCGGTACCAACGCGAGAGCGTCATGAGTACGGCTAAAAATAATGTAAGTGATAACAACATGGGTAGGAACTTAACCATGTTAAAACCTAACATAGTAGTGATTGCATCATTTGGCAATATGCCTTTTGCCGCCAAACGAATTAAATAGCCAGCGCGCTGTGCAATCACAATCCCAACCAATATTAGGAAAGCGCCTGCAGCAGTCGAGATAAGTTCTTGTAAAAGAGAGCGCCTAAAGAGCATATGATTTATTGAGGTCTAATTATTTACAACTATGAATTACGTGTAAAACACGCGATAATTTAATTTACTACTAGAAAAAGCATATAACAATACGGAGTTTTACGTTATGAAATCCAGCACTATAGAATTTAGCATAAAAAACGGTCATGCGGAAAAACAGCTTAGCAATTGTGTGATTGTAGGCGTATTTGAATCGAATGAATTATCCGACGCAGCACAAGCAATTGATCGTGTTACGTCTGGTTATATCAGCAATATCGTTAAACGCGGTGATATGGATGGCAAGCTTGCTTCATGTTTAATGCTGCATAATGTTCCAGGTACTTTAAGCGAGCGCGTATTGTTAGTAGGTTTAGGCAAAGCGAACGAGTTTAATGACAAACAATTCTACCAAGTAGTTCGTGCTTCCATTAAAGCACTGGCTGCAAGTAATGCTCATGATGCGGTTACATTCTTGGCTGAACTGCCAGTCAATCAGCTAACGACACGTCGCAAAGTAGCACATTTAGTTGAGGCAACGCTTGATGCAACCTATAAGTTTGATGCCATCAAACGCAAAAAAGACGATGATAAGAAAGAAGATGGTAAAGACGTTAAGAAAGAGCATGGCCATAAAGTTGCTGAAAAAAAAGGCATCAAAAAAATAGCGATTAACGTTTCGCATGCTGATGAAATAAAAGATGCCGAAGCCGGTACGGCGGATGGTAAAGCCTTAGCTGCCGGAGTGAGCTTAGCTAAAGATTTAGGTAATCTCCCGCCGAATGTTTGCACGCCGACATATTTGGCAGAAACGGCTGAGTCGCTAGGTGAAAAGTATGAATTTAAAGTAAAAGTGTTGGACCGTGATGAGCTTAAAAAATTGGGGATGGGTTCATTTTTAGGCGTGGCGCAAGGTAGCGAAGAGCCGCCAAAATTTATCATCATGCAGCATTTAAAAGGTAAAAAAGATCAGAAGCCAGTAGTATTAGTAGGTAAGGGCATCACCTTTGATACAGGCGGTGTTTCATTGAAGCCGGGTAGCGAGATGGATGAAATGAAATACGATATGTGCGGCGCGGCAAGCGTCTTAGGCACTTTTAAAACTATTGCCGAGCTGGATCTTCCACTGAATGTGATTGGGTTGATTCCAACCTGTGAAAATATGCCGGATGGTCGTGCGATTAGGCCTGGAGATGTGTTAACCAGTATGTCTGGTCTCACTATAGAAGTACTGAATACCGATGCTGAAGGGCGCTTGATTCTATGTGATGCACTTACCTATGCGGAACGATTTGAGCCTAGTGCGGTGGTGGATATTGCTACTCTTACAGGTGCTTG
>DASQFK010000053.1:0-6633 GCA_035633175.1 Methylotenera sp. | reverse complement strand
GCCAGGTACACGTTTGAAAACTACATCAGCAGGTAATTTCTTTACCCATGCATTTAACATTGGATCAATTTGATAACAATGGATGCATCCGTACCAGAAAAGCTCAGTCACTTCTATTTTATTGGGCGTTTCGGTAGGAATTACTTGGGCGGTTTTATCGAACTCTTTACCTACTTGCGGATCCGCTGCAAGCACGTTAAACGAGGCTAATAACATTAAAACACTAAATATTTTTGTTACTGACAGGATTTTCATCTTTAACTTTCCTTTTTACTGACCTTAAAATAACGCTTTATTTAAATGATACTAAAAATTATTTGTTACAACGACGTAATTTAAAACGTATGACTTCAATTTTGGCTGACAATTCCACCATATTAATCCAATCACTATTGATTTTCACTATTCACTTTAATTAAGTCTGCTTTAAAACCATTGGTTAACAACTCGCTTTTGGTTGTATTAATCTGGTCTAAATCGTTTAACGGACCCACACGCACACGATGCCAAACACCTTTGTCTGGGATAGTTGCCGTTTGTACTACCGCTTCAAAGCCCTGCAAGGCTAATTTTGCCTTCATGTTATCGGCTTCAACTTCTGTTTGAAAGGCGCCCACTTGTAAAAAATAACTTTTTTGTACTGCAGTCTCCGTCGTTTCTTCTTTAAGCTTGTTTTCTTCTTCTGCGGTTACTTTGCTTTCGCTGCCTGGCAAGATGGTATAAAAATCGAAGCGTGTTTTATCATCTGCTGATTTTGGATTTTCAGCGCTAGGCAAGGCACTAGTGTCACTATCAGTTTTTTCTTTCATTCTTTCAGAAATTGATTTTTTAGATTCCTTTTGTTGCGCAAAAGGGCTTTCATCGCCTTTAATAAACATTACCACGGCTAAGGATGCACCAATGCCTAATAAAAATCCGACCAGCAGGCCTGTTAAAAACGGACTGCCACTTTTACTTCTTGGCTTCGCTGAGCCAGAATTGTAATCGCGTGATTTGTAGTCTCTACTCATAGTTAATTTTTCTCCTTACATTCTTTCCGGGGCGCTAACGCCAAGTAAATTTAATCCGTTTTTAAGTACCTGCCCAGTGGCGCTGATTAAACTCAAGCGCGCTAGTTTAACTGCTTCATCATCGATTAAAAACTTATATTCGTTGTAATAGCTATGCAAGTCACTCGCTAAGTCTTTCAGATAATTAGCGATGGTATGCGGCGCAAGTTCTGTCGCTGCGTTTGCAACTATTTCAGGGTAGGTGCTCAAGCGTTGCAATAGCGCAGTTTCGTGTGAATTATTCAACGGGGTTAAGTCTACATCATTGAAATGGGCGGCATTCCCTCCCCATTGGGTTAACACACTGCAAATACGGGCATGTGCATACTGAATATAGTACACAGGGTTGTCGTTAGTTTGCGCTCTGGCTAAATCAATGTCGAATACCAATTGCGAATCGGAGCGGCGTGCTGCTAAAAAGTACCGTGTGGCGTCGCAACCGACTTCTTCTATCAAATCACGTAACGTTACATAACTACCGGCACGCTTTGAGAGTTTTACTTCTTCGCCGCCGCGCATCACTGTAACCATTTGGTGTAATACGTAATCTGGCCAGCCTTTTGGGATGCCTGCGTCTAACGCCTGCAATCCTGCACGAACCCGAGTAATCGTGCTGTGGTGATCCGCGCCCTGCTCGTTAATCACACGTACAAAACCGCGATTCCATTTATCGGCATGGTAGGCAACATCGGGTACAAAATAGGTGTAACCGCCATCAGACTTGCGCATGACGCGGTCTTTGTCATCGCCAAAGTCGGTAGTTTTTAACCATAAGGCATTATCCAGTTCATAGGTATGGCCGCTTTTGATTAGCGCTTGTACCGTCTGTTCTACTTTGCCTTCAGCATAAAGTGCGCTTTCCAGTGAAAATACGTCAAATTTAATTTGAAACGCCTTTAAGTCTAAATCTTGTTCATGGCGTAAATATGCCACGGCAAAGGTGCGTACAGAATCCAAGTTTTCAATATCGCCGCTAGCAGTGACTTGAATGTCATCTGCCACTACAGTTTGTTTGTCTAAGTAAGCTGCAGCAATATCATTGATATATTCGCCGCGATAGCCATTTTCTGGAAAACTCGCATCATCCGTGGAAATGCCTTTGCAGCGTGCTAGTACTGATATGGTCAGATTATCAATTTGCGCACCCGCATCGTTATAATAAAACTCGCGTGTCACATCCCAACCGTTCGCATCTAACAAACGTGCCAGGCAATCACCTACCGCTGCACCGCGGCCATGACCAACATGCAGGGGGCCTGTAGGATTGGCAGAGACAAACTCTACCTGTACTTTTTTGCTTTCACCCACATTGTTACGGCCGTATTGCGCGCCAGCATTCAAAATCTCTTTTACTACTTCTTGTTGAGATTGTGCACTCAAAAAGAAGTTAATAAACCCTGCCCCGGCGATTTCAGTTTTAGCGATATAGTCATTGGCTGGCAGGTTTGCAATAATATGGGCGGCAATTGCGCGAGGATTTTGCTTAAGCGGCTTGGCTAATACTAAAGCCAGGTTCGTGGCAAAATCGCCATGCTCGGCAGATTTGGGGCGCTCTAATAAAATAGTCAGCTCTGCAACCTCAGGCGCGCCATTATTTTGCACAATAGTTTTTGCGGCAATGGCTAGTAATTGGGTAAGATGTGCTTTCAAAACAAATTCGCAGCTTAGTAAAAACAACATTTTAACCTACTGCCGTTATTTTTTCCTTAATCAGTTGATAATCAAATCATTACATTGCCTAAACCAATATTAAAGATTGCCCTGGATGTGCCACTAGACCGCTTATTTGATTATTTAAGCGGTGGTGAGTCGGTAAAAATTGGTCAACGCGTACTGGTGCCTTTTGGTCGCAGAAGCCAGATTGGCATTGTGATGGGCCTGGCAGACACTAGTGACTTTCCTATTGAAAAGCTCAAGCCAGTAAAGCAAGTGTTTGCCGATGAATTATTAATTGATACAGAAGTGTTAAGTTTGGTTAAATTTAGTGCGGATTATTATCAATACCCTTTTGGTCAGGCTTTATTATCATCCTTGCCCGCTCGTTTGCGCCAAATCGCACCCGCTGTCTCGCGCAAGCAATATGCCTATCAACTCACGGATTTTGGCCGGGCACAAACCATAGAACAAGTGCCAAAACGTCAATCGGTGACGCGCCGTGTGTTTTCTGCATTACAAGAGAATGATTTACTCACCGAAGCAGATTTAGACCTTATTTCCAGTAGCGCGCGCAAAGCGGTGAAACAGCTAGTGACGGATGGTTGGGCAAATAGCAAGCAAATACAGGCGCCTTTGCGTGTGCCTGAAATACCATCGGCAATCATGCCGGAACTCAACGATGAACAGGCCTTTGCAGTTGGGCAGATTGTGCAGGATTCGCCAGCCTTTAAAGCTTGGCTGCTGCACGGCATTACCGGTAGCGGCAAAACGGAAGTATATATTCGGTTAATGCAGCATGTTTTGCTCAATGAAAATGCCCAAGTATTGGTTTTGGTACCCGAAATCAACTTGACGCCGCAGCTAGAAGCGCGCTTTAGAAGCCGTTTGGCAAATTATCCGCTAGTGAGCTTACATAGTAATTTGAGCGAGAGTGAACGCTTACATCATTGGCAGTTAGCGCAGTCTGGCGCAGCAAAGATCATTATCGGTACGCGGCTTTCTATTTTTACGCCGTTACCAAATCTCAAACTGATTATCATCGATGAGGAACACGATAGCTCCTATAAGCAGCAGGACAGCATGCGCTACCATGCGCGTGATGTAGCGTTAATGCGGGCGAAGCGCTTGAATATCCCAGTGGTATTAGGCTCTGCGACGCCAGCGCTGGAGAGTTGGCAAAATGCGACTGCTAATAAATACAATTTACTCAGCTTAAATCAGCGCGCGGTAACAGCCGCACAACTGCCCCATATTGAATGCATAGACACTACCAAAGTAAACCTGCAGCATGGGCTAACGCCGCAACTCATCGCTGCTCTACGCTTAAAGCTGGCGCGCAAAGAGCAAAGTTTGCTGTTTATCAATCGGCGCGGCTATTCACCCGTATTATTATGTTCAGCCTGTCACTGGATTGCGCCATGCACGCGTTGCAGTAGTCGATTAGTCGTACATTTGGGGCAAAGAAAATTACGCTGCCACCATTGCGGGCATGAACAAAAAATTCCAAACCAATGTCCAAGTTGTGGGGATGCAGACTTACACCCGACTGGGCATGGAACGCAAAGACTGGAGCAAACACTCGCACAATTGCTGCCGACAGCACGCATCGCAAGGGTAGACCGTGACAGCACCAGCCGTAAAAACGCATTGATTGAAATTTTAGATAAAGTGCACAATCAAGAAATAGATATTCTGGTCGGTACACAAATGCTGGCTAAAGGGCATGATTTTCCAAACCTTACTTTGGTGGGCGTGATTGATACCGACAGCGCATTGCATAGCCCGGATTTTCGAGCCAGTGAACGTTTGTTTGCACAATTGATGCAGGTGGCTGGTCGCGCGGGCCGTGCTGATAAAGCGGGTCAAGTAATTATCCAAACGCAGTTTCCTGAGCATGCCTTATTTAATGCCCTACGCACTCAAGATTATGTGAGTTATGCCAATGCCATGCTGCAAGAACGCGAACAGGTACAGTTTCCACCGCATGTGTTTACTGCATTAATGCGCGCAGAAGCAAACGAATTTGTATTGGTACAACAATTTTTAAACCATGTATTTAAAATAGCGCGTGGTTTCAATAATGACGTAATGGTATACGACCCGATTCGTCCGCAAATGGAACGACTAAAAGGTATGGAGCGCGGGTATATTTTGATGCAAGCGAATCAGCGCAACGCTTTGCAGCGCTTACTGAAAAATTTGGTGCCGCAATTAAGAGGACAATCTATTGCTAATAAAGTCAGATGGGCAATAGATGTAGATCCATTGGAGTTTTGAAATAAGGATTAGTGACTAAGCATCGTAACTTGCCCGAATTAACTGACATCCGTCAAAATGCAGTAAAATACAACATCAGGCGGGTGTAGTTCAGTGGTAGAACGCTAGCTTCCCAAGCTCGATATGCGGGTTCGATTCCCGTCACCCGCTCCAATTTTATTGATGCAACTATTAACGATTAACATATTATGGCAAATCAAGCACCACCATCAGTTTTAACCTTTGCAGGCACCGACCCTAGCAGTGGTGCAGGTTTGCAGGCGGATATCCTGACGTTTGCGAGTATTGGCTGCCATCCGCTTTCTGTAGTAACGGCGATTACTGTGCAAGATACCATCGGTGTTGACAGTGTTTTGGCCATGGATGCTGATTGGGTGAATGATCAGGCGCGCGCGATTTTAGAAGATGTACAGGTTTCTGCATTTAAATTAGGTTTATTGGGTTCGGTGGAGAATATTGCCGTAATTGCGGAGATCATGGCGGATTATCCAGATATTCCATTGTTGATCGACCCGATCCTCACCTCAGGTCGAGGTGATGACTTAAGTAATGATGAGATGATGGATGCGATGGTCGAACTGCTTTTCCCGCAGGCTACATTAATTACGCCCAATAGTTTAGAAGCGCGTCGTTTTGCTTTTGCTGATGACATTGACGAGATTTCGCTGACTTCGCTAGATGAAAGTGCAGCACGTTTATTGGCGATGGGCAGTGAGTATGTGCTGATTACCGGTACGCATGAACGTACCTTGGAAGTAACTAATACTCTATATGGCAACAATAAATTGATCAAAGCTTACAAATGGGAACGCTTGGTAGGCAGTTATCATGGCTCTGGCTGTACGCTAACCAGCGCTATTGCGGCGTGTATGGCGCATGGTTTAAGCATAGAAGAAGCCATCGAAGAGGCGCAGGAATACACATGGCAAACGCTTAAAAATGGCTTCAGGCCGGGCATGGGGCAGTTGATTCCAGACCGCATGTTTTGGGCACGTGATGAAGAAGACGTGGTAGTGACCAGCGGCGATGGTAGTGTTAAAACGCACTAATCAAAAATTAATCAATTGTCATTTGCTCCAATGTTTAATTTCATATGATTAATGGTTTGTACGCAGTCACACCTGATGAACCTGATACCGACCTGCTGTTAGACAAGGTAAAGGCAGCCTTGGAAGGTGGAATAAATGTGCTGCAATATCGCAATAAAGCCGCCAACCACAAGTTGCAGACTCAGCAAGCGCGGGCAATATTGCCTTTGTGCAGGCAATATCAAGTGCCATTCATCATTAATGATTCCATCAAGCTTTGTTTAACATTGGATGCCGATGGCGTACATTTGGGTGGCGATGACGGTAATTTAGTCGAAGCGCGAGCTAGATTAGGCTCAAGTAAAATATTAGGTGCATCATGTTACAACCGTTTTGACCTTGCGCTAGAGGCACAACAAGCGGGTGCAGATTATGTGGCGTTTGGCGCTTGTTTTGCATCCAGTACCAAGCCCAACGCGCCTGTGGCGAGTTTAGATTTATTTAAACTCGCAAAATCACAGCTCTCGATTCCAGCGGTTGCCATAGGCGGCATTACGCTAGAAAATGCTGCTTTAGCTATTGAGGCAGGTGCCAGTTCGATTGCGGTAATCAACGCTATTTTT
>DASQFK010000052.1:0-15843 GCA_035633175.1 Methylotenera sp. | reverse complement strand
TGCCAAGCTACTTATGCAGGCGCTTTCACGCAGAATAGACCGCCCAAGAAAAAAACCAAAGAAAACTGGCGACACCATGCTTGAGGCGTTTCATTTGCACCGCCAAGCGCAATCGCAAAAAGCACGCATTTTAGGTATGTTAGTCATTGAATTAAATGTAGGCTACAACATCAACTTACGCCGTGCACCTGATGTAAAAGCGGCTTGTGAGCATGCATACGGTAAAAGTACGCAAACCATAGTTGTGTCATTACGTGAAATTTTAGGCTTGGTTGGTGCATACGAATGGAGCAAAAATGGCGTTGAAATTAGCGTCATCAACAATAAAATTTACCCTAGCTACGGTGTGTTTTCACCGATTCGTGGTGAGTATTTAGATTTAGTGGATGTTGCTCCGTTACCCGTCCCTTGTAATCTTGCATTTGACATAGGCACGGGTACTGGCGTATTGGCTGCCATACTTGCCAATCGCGGTGTTACAAAAATTGTTGCAACCGACAACTCACACCGCGCTTTAGATTGCGCACTAAAAAACATCAACCTTTTAGGGCTAAAAGCTAATGTCACATTGGTTGAAGCTAATCTTTACCCGAAAGCCAATGAAGGTAAAGAAGAGTTCGGAAAAGCGGATTTAATTGTATGTAACCCACCATGGTTACCGGCACATCCAAGCTCAGCACTTGAGTCAGCAATATACGATGAAAAAAGCCAAATGCTCAAAGGCTTTTTAAATGGCTTAGCTGCGCATTTAAATGACGCAGGAGAAGGCTGGCTAATACTTTCAGACTTCGCTGAACACCTAGGATTAAGAACCCGAGAAGAACTATTAGGCTGGATAGCTACCGCAGGTTTAAAAGTAATTGTCAGGACAGATACCAAAGCAAGACACGGCAAAACACTAGATGCAAGTGACCCGCTACATGCTGCGCGTAAAGCTGAAGTGACTTCGTTGTGGCGCTTAGCTAAAAACTAACTCAACCCGTCATTCCCCGCAGGCGGGAATCCATTTTAAAAGTTTTGTGTACTTGAAGAAAACTTATAGCTAATCCCTTAAATAATTACAGTCCATGTATTGTTTTTTGTAGGAGCGACGCCTCGTCGCGATTGCACCATTGCTTCGCGACGGGGCGTCGCTCCTACCAATCAACGGTCTTGGCATGACATGACTTTATTTTGGAGACTCGCTATAAAATCTAAAAAACAATGGATTCCCGCCTGCGCGAGAATGACGGAGTTTGATAGATTTATGAATGGAATAACCATTAGTGAAAATTCAGGTGGTTTCTAATCCCCTGCTACCGCGCCTGTGATGCTGTAAAAAATTGGGGGATTTCAGCGAGGACTGTCTGAGCCAGTGTTTGGCTTCCCCGTGGAATATATGCGCTAAAGCGCATTATTCACACGTGAAGCGAAGCGAGTTCCGCAGCTGCCCAGTTTTTTGTAACAGCGCAGGAAACAAGCGGTAGGGGGTAGCCTTTTCTTTGGTTACTTTCTTTTGGCTAAACAAAAGAAAGTAACTCGCTAGTCGCGCGAGAGCGACAAATGTTTATTGTTCACAATACTGCAATTCTTCAGCATGATTTAAACTGGCACTCGAATCAGAAGTTCTGGCTTGTTCCATCAGGTTATCCCCGCCCTCTATTCCTATCACTTTTCTTCTGCATTGCAGGCGCAGTCAAATCACTCGTTTGTCTTACACGTCGATTGGCAGATTTTCTAGGCGCAGGCTTTTTAGCCTCTGAATTTCGTGCTGCATCCGTTTTGCCACGATAAGGTCTGGTCTCTCCTTCAGCCGCATCACGCGGGGGTCTATCTAAAGCACTCACCCGTTGTTTACGCACTTTAGGCATAAACACCGTAGTCGCTTTTAGTTTTTCACGTTGTGTGAGTTGCCTCAGCGGAGCGCTTGGCACTGGCAAATCTGCCCATTCAAGCAAGCCTACTACTTCTTTCTGTTCAAGCTTCAGCATTTGTCCACGTTTAACACGTGGCGGTAAATTTACTGGGCCAAAACGCACGCGCATTAAACGGCTAACTGGTAATTGAAATGCCTCGAATAAACGTCGTACTTCGCGGTTACGGCCTTCGCGCAGGATGACTTGATACCAATGGTTAGCACCTTCACCACCTTGCGCACTAATGCTATCAAAGTTTGCCGGGCCGTCTTCCAGTTCAATCCCTTCTGTCAATTGCGTCATTTGGCCTTCGGTCAGTTCGCCAAAAATACGCACGGCATATTCACGTTCAACTTCGTAGCGTGGATGCATAAAACGATTCGCCAATTCACCTGAAGTAGTAAATATCAGCAAGCCGCTGGTGTTCATATCTAATCGGCCAATCGCTATCCATTTAGCATTTTTTACTTTTGGCAGTTTATCGAATACGCTGGCCCGGCCTTCCGGGTCATCCTGACTGACGATTTCACCTTCCGGTTTATGGTAAATCAATACCTGTGGAAGCTCGGCAACAAAAGGTAGTTTTAACGGACGGCTATCCAAACGCACTAAATCATATTGCGTCACGGCGGCGCCTACTGTGGCTGTAGTGCCATTGATGGTGACGCGCCCACTAACAATTAGCAACTCCATATCGCGGCGTGAGCCTAAGCCGGCCAGCGCTAAGAGCTTATGCAGCCTTTGTGTAGGCTCTGGAGGCGCATTTGGATCAGCGGGTAATTGCGTGAAATTAGTTTTTGGGCGGCGAGGCGTTGCCTGTGGATCGCGCTGGGTTTTAAAGGGACGTGCCATATTGATAAACTATTGATTGTAATAGCGCATTTTACCGCAGTTACTCGTTAATCAATAAGATTTAAATATTTGATTTATGTGTGATTTAAATGGCTTTACAGTTTAGCTGCCAAATAATGTTTACAGGCAAATAGTATTTACAAGTCTAGCGGAATCTCTTGTTGTGCAAAATCTTCCATTGGCGGCAGTTCAGCCAGCGAACGCAAATTAAGATCATCTAAAAAGTGTTTGGTAGTAGCGTATAAGGACGGACGGCCCGGTACTTCCCGCTGACCAACGACATCCACCCAATCACGCTCTTGCAATTGGCGCATGACATTTGGGTTTACCGCCACGCCGCGAATTTCCTCAATGTCGCCACGGGTGACTGGTTGCCTATAAGCAATGATTGCTAATGTTTCCATCACCGCACGCGAATATTTTGCCTGCTTATCTGGATTCAAACGCGCTAAATGTGCGGCGTATTCAACTCGCGCTTGAAAGCGGTAACCTGACGCAACCTGCACCAACTCCATAGTACGTGCTGACCAGTCTTGCTTTAATTCATCTAGCAACATACGTAAGGTAGTACGCTCCATGCGGTCTGCAAATAAACGCGTCATATCCTCTAAAGACAAGGGCTCATGCGACGTTAATAATGCCGCTTCTAATACATTTTTTAACTCACTAATGTTATTGGTTTCACTCATGATACTTACTCATGGCTATTGATTTGAACGTAGATGGACGAAAAAGGTGCTTGCTGTGTCATACGTAATAAACCTTCCCGCGCAAGCTCCAGTATCGCTAAAAAACAAACCACTAATTTAGGAATACCATCTTGCACTACATCGAATAATTGCGAAAATTCAAGCATATGTTCGGTTTTTAAACGACGCAAAATGATACTCATATGCTCACGCACAGAAAGCTCAGCTTTACCTACTTTGTGATGTTGAAAATTACTAGCGCGTTTAAGCACATTGCGCCAAGCCTCGGCCAAGTCATCCAAACTCACTTCAGGCGGTTTAACTTCGCTGGTGTGTTGATAATAAGCACTGGCAACACTGATGGCTTCACCCACTTTAGGCATTTCATCTAGCCTTTGTGCTGCTAGTTTAATGGCTTCGTACTCCATTAAACGACGCACCAGCTCAGCTCTAGGGTCATCTTCCGATTCAATTTCGGCGGGCTTCGGCAGCAACATCCGTGATTTAATCTCGATCAGCATCGCTGACATCAGCAAATAATCGCCAGCAAGTTCCAGCTTGATTGCTTGCATCTTTTCTACATATACCATGTACTGGCGCGTTAAGTCCGCCATTGGAATATCTAAAATATCAAGATTATGTTTACGAATTAAATACAGCAGTAAATCAAGCGGCCCTTCAAAAGCCTCTAAATAGACTTCCAGCGCATCGGGAGGAATGTATAAGTCATGCGGTAACTCCGTAAATGCTTCGCCGTGAATGCGTGCATCTAAAGTAAGCTGCGTTTGCATACGAAACTCAATGACCCACTGATTTTGAAAACACGTTAATGACAACAACTCCCGTAATAATCAAAGCCATGCCTATCATCGCGGGAACATCTAGTGTTTGTTTATACACCAGCCAGCCAAGTATTGAAATCAGCACGATGCCTAAGCCTGACCAGATAGCATACATAATGCCGACAGGCAGCACACGCATACTAATCGTCATAAAATAAAATGCCACGCCATAGCCAGCGATCACAATTAACGATGGCCAAAGCCGGGTGAATTCATTTGAAGCTTTTAGTGCCGTAGTAGCAGTCACTTCTGCAACAATTGCGATGGCGATTGCCAACCAGTGGTTCATTTAAGCTCCATACCTAACTTTTGTGTAAAACTATTAGGAATAATTCAAACCCATTGCATCACGCACGTCACGCATGGTTTCACGCGCTAATTTACGTGCTTTTTCGCAGCCTTCTGCCACAATATTTCTAACTAATGTCGGGTCTTCAGCATATTGCTTAGCACGTTCTTGAATCGGTTTAAGCTCAGCTAATACACCTTCGATAACAGGCATTTTACATTCTATGCAGCCAATCGATGCACTTCTACAACCTGCCTGCACCCACTCTTGCGTCGCTTGATTTGAATAGATTTCATGTAATTGCCACACCGGGCATTTTGCAGGATCGCCTGGATCTGTACGGCGAACGCGCGCTGGATCGGTAGGCATGGTTTTGATTTTTTTAGCGACTGAATCTACATCTTCACGCATCGAAATGGTGTTGTTGTAAGATTTCGACATCTTCTGCCCATCAAGACCAGGCATTTTGGAAGCTGGCGTAAGTTTATACTCAGGCTCCAGCAAAATCATTTTACCACCGCCTTCCAAGTACCCTAGCAATCGCTCTTTATCACCTAGACTCATGCCCTGCTGTTCTTCAATCATGGCGCGTGCTGCTTCCAAAGCCTCTTCATCGCCGCTTTGTTGATAAGCAACGCGCATTTCTTCATAAAGTGCACTGCGTTTGCTGCCTAGTTTTTTAATGGCGGCTTCAGCTTTTTCTTCAAAGCCTTTTTCTTTGCCATAAATATGGTTGAATCGACGCGCAATTTCGCGGGTAAATTCAATATGTGGAATTTGATCTTCACCCACCGGCACTTGCGTGGCTTTATAAATCAGGATGTCGGCACTTTGTAATAATGGATAGCCTAAAAAACCATAAGTAGATAAATCTTTACTGGACAATTTTTCTTGCTGATCTTTATAAGTAGGCACCCGCTCCAGCCAGCTTAACGGTGTAATCATGCTTAATAATGTATGTAATTCTGCATGTTCCGGCACGCGCGATTGAATGAAAATCGTCGCATTCGCAGGGTCCACACCCGCTGCCAGCCAATCAATCACCATCTCCCATACGCTCTCTTCAATGATCTCAGGCGTATCGTAATGTGTGGTTAACGCATGCCAATCGGCAACAAAGAATAAACATTCATGCTCGTGCTGCAGCTTGATCCAATTTTTAAGTACGCCGTTGTAATGCCCTAAATGCAAATTACCTGTAGGGCGCATGCCTGATAAAACACGTTCAATTGCCATTTGCAAAAAACCTTAATTATTATTGAATATAAACGCTATTATACAAACAAGCCTATTGAATTTAGCTAAATACTAGCCAAATAAGCTAATTATTAAGCTATAAACCGCATTAATGAATGGCTCCAAAATCTTACTTAACACACCTGTAAATAACAGTACGATTAAAATAACAAAACCGTAGCGCTCTAATTGTGAGAATTTACGTCCCAAATCGTTTGGCAATAAGCTCACTGCAATCCGTCCGCCATCTAGCGGCGGCAAAGGTAGCAGGTTGAGCACCATCAATACGATATTGATACTGACGCCAGCTTTACCCATCATGGACAATGGATAAGCAATAGATTCAGGTGCATTAATGGCAAACCTGATTACCAATACCCAAAAAATGGCCATAATAAAATTGGATACTGGCCCAGCTGCTGCGACCCATAACATATCTTTTTTAGGGTTGCGCAAGTTAGCAAAGTTAACGGGTACAGGTTTTGCCCAGCCAAATAAAATTCCGCCCAGCATAATGGTTAATGCAGGCAATAAAATAGTGCCGAATGGATCAATATGTTTGATAGGATTCAAACTAATACGGCCTTCGTTATAGGCAGTCATATCGCCAAAATATTTAGCGACATAACCATGCGCAGCCTCATGCACGGTAATGGCAAATATCACTGGAATTGCATAAATGACAATCTTTTGTATGATGGATAATTCCATTACTTACTCTTTTTCTCTAAAAATTATTTGATGGTTGAATGTTTTAGCCTAGCCCGAATGGCGCTAAATCACCTTGTCCCGCACGAATCAACATAGGTGCATTACCTGTTAAATCAATCACCGTCGTAGCATTCGCAACAGATTGCCCAGCATCGATTACCAATTCAATCATATGCTCGAGCTTATCGCGGATTTCCCATGCTTCGCTCATTACTTCAACTTCTTCCGGCAGGTTGAGCGTCATGCTTAATATTGGCGCATCTATGGCCTCTAATATGGCTTGCACAACGCTATGCTGTGGCACACGAATACCAATAGTGTTACGTTTTGGGTGCTGCAGTTTACGCGGCACTTCCCGCGTGGCTTGTAAAATAAAAGTATAAGCACCTGGTGTATTGGCTTTTAATAGTCGAAATTGACTATTGCTTACAATCGCATAATTACCTAACTCGCTTAAATTACGACAGATCAAAGTGAATAAATGTTTATCATCCACTCCACGAATTTGCCGTATACGTGCCTGCGTATCACTATTGCCCAACATGCATCCAAGCGCGTAGCCAGAGTCTGTAGGATAAGCAATGATGCCGCCAGCGCGCAAAATATCGGCTGCTTGCGCAATAAGACGCGCCTGCGGATTATCTGGATTGATATTAAAGAATTGTGACATGTTAAATTTAAATGCTAATTGATGAGGCTATTAAAATCGAAACTTGAATTTGAACTTGGTCACAGTCAATTTCAATCAGCCGGTTGTTCTGTTAGCATTGCTTCCAGTTCTTTGATTACAGGCCAGTCCTGCCAAACAGGAACACAATTACTTGGTAGTGCAGGCAACCGCCCCATCTCCATATAACTAATGCCTTTGCCATGATAATCGGAGCCTTGAGAAGCTTTTAAGCCAAATAGATGTGCATATTTGGCAAACTCTGCATACTGGTCTACGGTATGGCTGCCTGTTACCACCTCAATCGCAGTGCCACCTAGCGACCTGAACTCTTCCAGTAGTAGCAGCATATTAGTGCGGCCTAAATCATAGCGGCCAGGATGCGCAATCACTGCTTGGCCACCGCTTCCTGTAATCCAGTGGACCGCGTTGGCCAGACTTGCCCATTCATGTTCAAAATAGCCCGGCTTGCCTTTCACCAAATATTTTTTGAAGACCGATTTATTATCCTTTGCTACACCACTGCTCACTAAAAATCGCGCAAAATGCGTGCGGCTTATAATGCCTTCTTGGGCATATTGATATGCGCCTTCCAAACTTCCTTTAATCCCTACTTTCTCCAAGCCTGCAGCCATGCCGACGGCACGCACATGACGGCCTGCGCGAATCTCTGCCAGGCCATTTTTTAATGGCGCATATTCTGGATCTATATTCAAACCTACAATATGTAGTGTGCGTTTTTTCCATGTGACGGAAATCTCCACACCATTAATCAAATGCACACCCCTGTTGATGGCTTCATTTGCAGCGATTTCCAAACCACTTGTATCATCATGATCCGTTAATGCTAATACGTGAACATTATGCATCGCGGCGTGTTCAATCAACTCAGCGGGCGTGAGCACGCCATCTGAGATATTAGAATGTGAATGTAAATCGATGGTGATAGACATTAAGCCAATTAAACCTTTAAAAACTTTTTAACAATACTTATGACTAACCACTTCTAACATTTAAAATCACAGCTTGAAATTACAGCTTGCGACACAACATCAATCATAGCAAAATAACGTGTTAGGTAAAGTATTGTTATTGATTGATTGATTTTTTAAATGTTTTTCTCCGAAAGCCACTATGAAGTTTTTGTTTGATTTATTTCCTGTTATTTTATTCTTTATTGCATTTAAATTCTTTGGCATCTACACCGCCACGGCGGTAGCGATAGTAGCCACTATCGCGCAAATTATTTACAGCAAGATTCGTCATGGCAAGGTTGAAAAGATGCTGCTGGTCAGCGGCGCAATCATTACTGTATTTGGTGGTGCGACTTTATTATTTAAAGACCCAGCATTTATACAATGGAAGCCCACGGTTTTATATTGGCTGTTTGCAATCAGCTTAATTGGCGCACAATTGCTTTTTAAAAAAAATCCGATGCGCAGCCTAATGGAAAAACAAATCAGCTTGCCGGACATTATTTGGACAAAACTCAATTTAGCTTGGGCTGCTTTATTTGTAGCCCTTGGGTTTTTGAATCTTTATGTCGCGTTCAATTACACCCAAGATACCTGGGTAAACTTCAAACTGTTTGGGATTACCGGCATCATGTTTGTATTTATCATTGCGCAAACTTTATTGCTCAGTAAATACCTGGTTAAAGATGATGTTTAATGGAGATTTCAAGTAATGTGGTATGCCATTATGGCGGAAGATACGCCCGATAGCTTAGCTGCACGTCTAGCCGCTAGACCAGAGCATTTAACTAGACTACAGACACTGCAAGATGCAGGACGATTATTACTGGCCGGCCCTTTTCCTGCAATTGACAGTACGGATCCCGGTCCTGCTGGCTTTACGGGCAGCCTGATTGTTGCAGAATTTGCCAGCCTTGAAGAAGCAATGATATGGGCTAATAATGATCCGTTTGTCATCGCAAAGGTTTACAAGGACGTTACTGTAAAACCTTTTAGAAAAACCTTACCGCATTAAAATCAAATTTAAAAAGCTTGGGCATATGAATCCTTTAGTCACAGAAATAACCAAGCGCTTGCAAGTATTGGCGCCCGTATTACTTGAGATCGAAGACGAAAGCGCCATGCATACAGGCCATGCGGGCAATACTGGCGGCGGTCATTTTAAGCTTAAAATAGCAAGCTCGCATTTTTCTGGGAAATCGCCCATAATGCGACATCGTCTTATTTACCAAGCACTTACAGATTTAATGCCAAATCAAATTCATGCGCTAAGCATTAATGCATTAGCCACTGAAGAAATATAACTTTCGTCATATAAATAAACTATATTCAATCTTACTTTACCAACCATGAGGATTTTCGCATGAAATTTACCCAAACCTTAATCGCAGTCGCTATTTTATCGTTAGCACCATCTGCATTTGCAGCGGATGCAGTGGCCACAGTGAATGGCAAACAAATCAAACAATCTGTTTATGATTACATCGCTAAAGACGCCACAGCACGTGGTCAAAAAGTGGATGCGCCGGTTAAAGAGGCAATCATCAATAAATTAGTAGACTCTGAACTTGTGTATCAAGAAGCTCAAAAACTTGGCTTAGATAAACAAGCAGATTACGTTGCACGTGAGGAGCTAGCACGCCGCGAACTGTTAACATCAGCTTTTTTACAAGACTTTGTAAAGAAAAACCCAATATCAGATGCTGATACAAAAGCTGCTTACGAACAATATAAAAAAGCCTACGGCGAAAAAGAATATAGTGCACGTCACATTCTAGTAAAAACTGAAACTGAAGCTAAAGACATCATTGCCCAACTTGGTAAGGGTGGCGATTTTGCAAAAATTGCAAAAGAAAAATCTTTGGATTCCGGTTCAAAAGATAAAGGCGGCGATTTAGGCTGGTTCTCTCCAGCTACTATGGTAAAACCATTTAGTGACGCTGCCGCTGTGTTACAGAAAGGTGCAGTAACAGCGTCGCCAGTGCAAACACAATTCGGTTGGCATGTCATCAAACTGGTAGATACTCGCGTTGCACAGCCATTAAGCTATGACAAAGTAAAAGAAGGTTTACAAAAAAACCTACAACAACGTAACTTAGAAAAAATGATGGCTGAGTTACGCAGTAAGGCAAAAATTGATACCGCTAAATAGTTTTTAGTTGCATTTTAGCGTTAATAAAAGGCTCCTAACCGGGCCTTTTTCATTGCAGTGAGACTAATAAATTTACATTGCATATTCCTATGAGTGATTCGCATCGCATCATAAATTTATGAGATAATAAGAATAGTTATCATTTATATTACTAACCTCATCATTGTAAAATACTATGCAATTTTTATCTCAACTACAAATTGGTCAATTAGCCACTATTTCAGCGATTGAGGCAGAAGAGTCATTATTCCATCGCCTAGCCGCATTGGGCTTTAGAGTAGGCAAGCCGCTTAGTATTATTCGTCGCGCCAGTTTTAATGGCCCATTGCACGTACGCCTAGGTACGACTGATGTGATTTTACGCATAGCTGAGGCTGCACGTATTCAAATTAACGCCCGTACAAATTAATACTCGCTGCAATATTGCTCTAATTAAAATCCTATGAAACGCATCGCATTATTAGGCATGCCCAATACGGGCAAATCTACCTTATTTAATCGCATTAGTGGCGCATCAGCCCGAGTTGGTAATTGGCCGGGAATCACAGTAGATTTAATGAGTGCGAAAATATTAATCGGCGGTCATATTGCCGAGTTGATTGATTTACCGGGCATCTATGATTTACATGGTTTCTCAGAAGATGAGCAGGTTGTCAGGCATTTTTTAGCCAATAATGCGGTAGATTTAGTGATCGTTTTGCTCAATAGTTCACAAATTGACCGCCAGCTTTCCTTAGTATTACAAATTAAAAGACTGAGTCTTCCTGCGGTTTTAGCATTAAATATGGCAGATGAAGCCAGACAATCCGGTGTAACAATAGACACAGATAGCTTAGCCGAAGACCTACAAATGCCGGTGCTGCAAATCAGCGCAAAATATGGTGAGGGTATACCTAAAGCTTTGCAGGCTGCGACGCAAATTATCAATCAAAACCAGCCTGCTTCCAACCCGCAATTGATTAGCCAACTTTTACAAGAAGACAATCAAATTGAGCAGGAAATGGAAGCCTTGATTCAACATCATGTGCAAATTCCCGCAACGCTATCAAATAACAACACTGATAAGATCGACAAAATCTTGCTCCATAAATGGTTGGGATTACCTATATTTTTTGCAGCGATGTTTGTGTTATTTCAGTTTATTTTTACTGCAGGCAAGCCGTTGCAAGATGGATTAGCCTGGTTATTAGGCTTAATACGTACCGGCTTGCTAGAACCTTTATTTACCAGCAGCCCAGCTTGGTTTAGCGGTTTAATGCTAGATGGTGTTTACAACGGCGTAGCCACTGTAGCGGCTTTTGTGCCAATTATCGTCCTATTCTTTTTAGTGATGTCTATGGTCGAAGACAGCGGCTATCTATCGCGCGCGGCATTTTTAATGGATGCGCTCATGGCTAAAATGGGCTTGGACGGCCGCGGTTTTGTCATGATGCTCATGGGCTTTGGCTGCAACGTTCCAGCACTCATGGGTACACGCATCATGCGCTCACGCCCTATGCGCTTACTTACCATGCTGGTGATACCGTTATCGCTCTGCTCTGCCAGGCTGCAAGTATTCATCTTTATGATCACCGCGTTATTCACCGCACAACATGCACCGTATATTTTATTTTCATTATACGTAATGAGTTTTTTCACCATGTTTTTAACGGCAGTATTATTTCAAGGCCGCTACAAAAATGCTGAACCGTTTATTTTAGAGCTGCCGCCTTATCGCTTTCCCACATTGCGTCAAATCATCTTACGTGGCTGGCATGAGGTTAAGCACTTTTTAGTACGTGCCAGCAAGTTTATTGTCATTGGTGTGGTGTTAGTTTGGGCAATGACCAACTTCCCAAGCGATGTCCCTCCAGCAAGCATCGGTACTTATGCAGGGCAAATTGGCGCATTTTTCAAACCATTCCTTGACCCGCTTGGCATTAACAATCAACTGGCAATTGCCTTGATATTCGGTTTTGTCGCTAAAGAAATCGTAGTGGGCGCACTTGCGGTGATTTATGGCTTGCAAGGTGATGCCCTGATGGTGCAAATGGCCACTCAAATTGACTGGGTTCAAGCTATGAGTTTTATGCTATTCACCTTGATTTACACCCCCTGCCTATCAACAATTGCCACGATTAAAAGTGAATCCAAAAGCAGCCTGTTCATGTGGCTATCAGTTGTCTGGTCATTAGGGTTAGCTTGGGTCGTCAGTTTTGTGTTCTACCAAGGGGCTAGGTGGCTAGGTTATTAGCGTTGTGAGAGGCTAATTTGTTGGATGTGACCGCGGGCATGAGCTTGATTGCCTTGCTCTCATAGAGCTTACTAACGTGAGTCAAGCAGGTATTAGACGCTATCTATTACCTGCTTAATATGTTCATACTGTCAAATCTATACTGCTGATTCGCCAGTTTCTCCTGTGCGGATACGCACTACTTGTTCAATTGAACTTACAAAAATCTTACCATCGCCAATTTTTCCAGTATGTGCTGCTTTAATAATGGCATCCATGGCTGCATCAACCATATTATCTGCGACCACTAGTTCGAGTTTGATTTTTGGTAAAAAATCGACTACATATTCAGCACCGCGATAAAGCTCGGTATGCCCTTTTTGACGACCAAAACCCTTTACTTCTGTCACTGTTAAGCCGTTCACGCCAATGTTTGATAACGCCTCACGTACTTCATCTAATTTAAATGGCTTAATGACTGCTTCAATTTTTTTCATGTTGGTCGAACTCCCTAATTGGTGACTAAATATTTATAGTTTATGCTTAGATTGATGAGTTTAGCCATGCAGTAATGTTACTTCAACTCATTAGCAAAATCTAGTTTAACAAGGTTTTAACTATGTAGCGCTTAGTGAAAATTTAACTAAAATTAGCAGACTTAACAGTAATAGGCAGCCGCCTGTCTTTACCGAAGCCTTTATGGGTAATGCGTACACCTACCGGTGATTGGCGGCGCTTGTACTCATTGCGGTCTATCAAGTTAATTACGCGATTAACATCTTCAGTTCTATAGCCCATCTCGATGATTTTCACCCGACTCAGGTCCTTTTCTACATACGCTTCCATAATGCCATCCAATACATCATATGGCGGCAGGCTATCCTGATCTTTTTGATCAGCGCGTAGCTCAGCGGAAGGAGCCCGCGTAATAATGCGCTCAGGTATCACATAAGATAAACTATTACGATAATTAGAGAGCTGATAGACCAAAGTTTTTGGCACATCTTTTAATAAGGCAAAACCACCTGCCATGTCGCCATACAGCGTGCAATAACCCACGGCCATCTCACTTTTATTACCTGTCGTGACCACTATGCTGCCAAATTTATTAGAGAGCGCCATCAGTAACATGCCGCGAATCCGTGCCTGAATGTTTTCTTCAGTGGCATCTAAAGCAAGACCGCTGAATAAAGGTTCAAGCGCAGATAGATATTGTTCAAACAAGGATTTAATAGCAATTTCAGTATATTTCACACTTAATTTACTTGCCATTTCGCGTGCGTCATTCACGCTGATATCCGCGGTAAATTCTGACGGCATCATCACTGCATGCACATTTTCTGCACCAAGTGCATCGACTGCAATGGCTAAAGTTAATGCAGAGTCTATGCCACCGGATAAACCAAGCACCACGCCAGGAAAACCATTTTTATGCACATAATCTGCCAATCCCAATTTTAGCGCTTCATAAACTGAAGCAACCCCACTCAAAGTTGGATTGATGCTTGTACCAATTGGCTGTGAACCCTTCAGCTCGACTATCTCTATTATTGACTTAAATGCCGGCAATTGATGACTAAGTGCGCCTTCGGCATCCAGCACAAACGAACCACCGTCAAATACGAGTTCATCTTGCCCACCCACTAAATTGTTGTAAATCATGGGGAGTTGGGTTTCATGAACACGCTGACGCAATATCTCCAGACGGGTTGAATGTTTTTCCATATGAAACGGCGACGCGTTTATAGCAATAAGTAACTCAGCACCTGCGGCTTTAGCTAATAATGCAGGGACTGGCTCCCATACATCTGCACAGATCAACACCCCTATTGTTAAGCCTTGATGCTCAAAGACTAATGCCTCATCCCCTGCGGTGAAATATCGCTTTTCGTCAAACACGCTGTAATTGGGTAACGCATGTTTATGATAGGTTGCAAAAATATTGCCATCCTGCAGTATTGATGCAGCGTTATAGCAGGCATCCCCTACTTTATGCGGATGGCCGATTATCACAGTAATGCCTGCTAATGCTGTATGAGTGCTTAATTTTCTTAAAGCATCATCACAAGCTTCTAAAAAATCAGCGCGTAATAATAAGTCTTCCGGCGGGTAGCCACATAAGGAAAGCTCAGGCGTTACTAACAAGGTAGCACCTGAAGATTTAGCGCTTAATGCACTGGTTATAATTTTATCTACATTGCCTGCAATATCGCCTACCATGCAGTTAATTTGAGCGATTGCGATCTTCATTTAAGCATGTATCGCGACAGCGCCAATATAAAAATCAGCCTAACAGTGAGGAACATCAATAAGATCCGCCAGCATCTTTAATCAACTTTATGATTTCCGTTTCCTGTTTCTTTAAAGCATAAACTAGAGCGGTTAAACCATATTGATCTTTAGTTTTCACTTTAGCTTTATTATCCAGCAATAATTTAACCATCTCCGTTGCGCCATTATCGACTGCAATGTGTAACAGCGGTGTCCCTTCAGCATCTAGATGATTCACATCAGCACCGTTAGAAATTAATGCGCGCGCAACCTCTAACTGTGACTTTTTAACCGCCCAAGTAAGCGCAGTCCATTTTGCTAGATCTTTTTGATCCACTACTTTCTTTTGGTTGGCTGATGACTTGTTCACTAGCAAGTCAATCGCTGGCGCATGACCCTCACGTGCTGCAATCATTAGGGCAGTAGCTCCCATCTTGTCCTGCGCCAGCACATCGGCTTTATGGTCTAGCAACGTAGTAATCGTCGCAACATCACCGCTTTTAGCAGCGTGCATCAATACCGTTCTGCCATCATCACTTTTCGTATTGACATCAACGCCATGTTTGATCAAAAGGTCCACTATTTGAGAGAACCCTGAAACCGCAGCGAGTCCAAAAGCACTCCAGCCGGATGGATCCCTCACTTTTGGATCTGCGCCTTTTTCCAGCAATACTTTTACGGTCGCAATATTGTTTTTCTTTGCTGCAAACATCAGCGCAGTCCAACCGCCATTATCTTTTGCGTTAATTTCGGCGCCTTTGCTGACTAATGCATTGGCTACTGCAAACTTATCTTTACGCGCCGCATACATAAGTGCGGTGATGCCGTCTTCATCTTTAACGTTAGGACTTGCACCGCTAGCTAACATGGCATTTACCGTCGCCAAATCACCTTTAGATGCAGCGGTGAGTATGTATGAAACATTTTCTGCACCTATTACCGGCGTGACAACTGCCGACATAGCAAATAATGTCATTAAAATAACTGCTGAAAAACGTTTGAATGAAATAGTCATATCTCTTTAATCCAGTTATTCTTTCTAAAATTACATCG
>DASQFK010000051.1:0-3514 GCA_035633175.1 Methylotenera sp. | reverse complement strand
TCCGCGAACGCACTTCAAACCCCTAGACTTTTATTAAATTCAAAGCGGCATCATCCCAACGGAATAGGTAACCAGCATGATAATGTTGGACGCTATTATATGGATCACAGTCTGGTGCCTAGCGGTAATTTCGTCCCTCATGATCCCAAGCTCATCAATAAGATGGGGTTTTATGATATGCAGTCGATAGAGGGTGCGTCCGTATTAGGCAGAGTGAATCTGTCGCCGAAAATCATGCGTGAGGAAGGTTTACGTAATTTAGCCGCCATGCTTTTTCCTATGCCTTGGAGTCAGGCTGATCTTGATGCGATGAACAGTGTTGCCGCACTTAAATTTCATTTCACTTTTAATTATAGACACCTTCCTAAAGGCCTTGGCACACACTTGGTCAATATCTTTCGCGGCAGGAACCGTCTGTTTCGTGCTGTATATGAAAATATGCGCTATCACGTTCCAGTGTTAATGGGACTAGGCCGCGGTGGCTGGTCTAAAATGGCTAATAACGAAAAAAAATATAATCGTTTGGAGTTGTTAGCACTCATTGAGCAATCCCCTAACCCCAATAATCGCGTCACGCTTACTGACGAGAAAGATGGATTAGGCTGCCCTAGAATCAAGGTTCACTATACTTGGTCACCCGAGGACCTTGCGAGCATTGTGCGCGCGCAGAAAATCATGGGAGAAGCTTTGGTGGAAACTGGACTTGGCAATTATGAGCCGCCAAAACTGCCGATAGAGTCAGTGAGAGCGCTCACTGGGGTGCACCATATGATGGGGACAGCACGTATGAGTGACGATCCAAAACATGGGGTGGTTGATCGTAATTGTCGGGTACATGGCGTAAATAATCTCTTTATTGCTGGGAGTGCGACTTTTGCTACCGGCGGTTACGCTAACCCAACATTGACCAATCTTGCTTTGTCGATTCGTGTGGCGGATCAAGTCAAGCTTGAGCTTGCCCCTTTAAATGACTGAGGCAGCCGCTTTTACGAATCTAATTGTTTGATCTCTGCTTCTGTTTTACCCTCAGCAAAATGAATTTTTACAATATCGGCTATTTTAAGCTGGCTGGTGGAACGGACGATTTCACCAGTGCTGGTTTGTACTAATGCATAACCGCGTGTCAGCACAGCAAGCGGATTAAGATGTTGTAAATTTTGGTTCAATCTAAATAAATGTTGTTGTTTGTTTTGTAGTTGCTGATTCAAGCTGCTATTGAGTCGATAGGAAATTTGTTCAATCTGGGATTTTTGCTGTTCGATTTGCTGTAAAGGTGAAATCAATCTGCGCGCTAGGTAGTCCAGTGTTTGCGCACGCTGATTCATCAAATATTGAAAGTTTCTGATAAGTTGCTGTTTAAGCTGGTTAAGCCCGTTCAATAATGATTCTCGTGATGGCGTGGCTATTTCGGCAGCGGCTGTAGGTGTAGCAGCACGAATGTCCGCAACAAAATCACTGATGGTAAAGTCAGTTTCATGCCCTACACCACTGATTGTCGGTATTGTGCAATCAGCAATGGCACGGGCGACGATTTCTTCATTAAATTGCCATAAATCCTCAATACTGCCACCGCCTCGGCAAATAATCAGCACATCACATTCTGCACGTAGATTCGCTTGGTTAATGGCATTAACAATGAATGCCGCAGCACCTTTACCTTGCACCGGTGTGGGATAAATGACAATCGGTATACTCGGCATACGGCGTTTTAGTGTGGTGAGTACATCTCTAAGTGCAGCAGCGTCTGGCGAGGTGACAATGCCTATTTTTTTAGGATGCGCTGGTATCTGTTTTTTAAAAGCCTGATCAAACAAGCCTTCAGCCTGTAATTTCAGTTTCAGTTTTTCAAACGCTTCAAACAAAACGCCCAAGCCTGCGCGCTGTAAAAAATCTACAGTGAGTTGAAAGTCGCCGCGTGCTTCATACAGCGTGACATTACAACGCGCTTCTACTTTATCGCCTTCTTTTGGAGTCCAATCTAAATAGCTGTTGCGACTTTTAAACATGACACAGCGCACTTGCGCAGCCTTGTCTTTGAGCGAAAAGTACCAATGCCCACTTGCGGCGCGGGTAAGATTGGATACTTCGCCTGTCACCCAAAATAATGGAAAGCTTTGCGTGAGTATTTGATTGGCTAAACGATTCAGCTCGCTGACGGTCATAATCTTGCGAGCTACCTCAAGGTTAGCAGACGGTTTGCTTAATAAATCGTTAGATAAATCTAAGTTGTTTTGCTCGTTCAAAATGCGTTTAATCCGTTACAATCTGTCTATTATTATAGGTGTTAAATAAGATGATGCATCAATTATGCAATAAATTATTCGGTGGCCGTAGTGGCTATTTTTTAGGCTTTATCGCAAGTTTTGGCTTGGTTGGATTGGCTTTGGTCATTCAAACGAAGTATCAGTTAGAGCCTTGCCCATTATGCATCTCGCAACGCATGATATTTATGGGGTTAGGAGTAGTTTTTTTAGCTGCTGCAATCCAAAAGCCTGCACAATTAGGTCGCAAAATTTATGCGTTATTATTAATCTTAATATCGTTCGGCGGCGCTGGCGTGGCCATTCGCCATTGGTATCTGCAAGCAAATCGTGAAAGTATGATTGCAGATTGCGGGGTAGGTTTTGACTATATGTTTGAGAATTTCCCCTTGCAAAAGGCACTTACTTTGATTTTTCGTGGTACCGGTGATTGTGCCGCGATTGATTGGACATTGCTTGGTCTATCATTGCCACAACTCGCACTAATTTCTTATGCAGGGTTTGCTGTTTATGCAATTTGGTTATTAAAAAAGTAACAAACTATGAGTGATGAAACAGACACATTAAAAAGCTGGTTGCCAAGTATAAAATTAGGTGGTTACGCAGTGATGATTTTATTGTTGGGATGTATTGTTTATGGCTGGTTTAATAACTTTACTTTTTGGCATGCTTTTGCAGATGCAGGCCTAAATTCAAGTATCGCGTATGCCCTTTATTATGGGGTATTTGTTGGACCTATTCTTTTTGCAAGCGTCACATTCTTAGCACACTTTTTGATTAAAAAATAAAAATGAATTTTAAAACAATAGACCATTTTGTTGGCAATACGCCCCTCGTTAAATTGCAACGCATGGCTGGTGATACCAGCAACACTATTTTACTAAAACTTGAAGGCAACAACCCAGCCGGTTCGGTGAAAGATAGGCCGGCCTACAGCATGATTACCCATGCAGAAGCACGCGGCGAAATCAAGCCCGGCGACACTTTGATTGAAGCGACCAGTGGCAACACTGGTATTGCCCTAGCAATGGTAGCCGCCATGCGCGGCTATAAAATGATTTTAGTGATGCCTGAGAACCAAAGTATTGAGCGCCGCCAAAGTATGCGTGCGTATGGCGCAGAATTGGTGTTAACGCCAAAAGACGGTAGCATGGAACTGGCGCGTGATGTAGCGATGAAACTCCAAGCGGAGGGCGAGGGTATCGTGTTGGATCAATTTGGCAATACAGATAACCCGCTTGCCCATTATGAAG
>DASQFK010000050.1:0-5278 GCA_035633175.1 Methylotenera sp. | reverse complement strand
TGCGGCATCTGCAGAAGTAAATGGATGTAATCAAGCCGTTGAAAAGGGCGATAGTTCTACCGCATTAACATTAGCAACTAAACTATTAAGTAACAATAAAAACGATAGGGATGCACTTATTTGCCAAGGTCGTGCTTTAAGTGCGAAAGGCGATTTTAAAGCAGCTTTGAATTCATTTAATGCAGCTACAGAAAATTCAAAAGATGCTTTCGATAAAACGATTTCCACATTGCTTGCAGGTCAGGCCTATAAGGCGCTTAAGCAATATGAGCAAGCCATTGCGAGCTATCAACTTACACTCACAAATGCTCAAGCGGCTAATAATCGAGCATTTGCCCGTATTGCCCATAATGCGATTGGCGATGCTTACTTCGAAAATAACCAGTTAGGATTAGCTTTACCTGAGTATATGATAGGTAGCAAACTGGCAGAAAATGATAATGAGCGTGGTGAGAGTTATGAGAAAATCGCGCTTACACACCATCATATGAATCAGCATGATGCGGCGCTTGAGTATCAAATCAAAGCTTATTTAATGAACGAGCAAGTGGGTAGTTTGGATCAGTATGCACATTCAAGTATTGAGTTAGGCAGCTATTACACGATTACAAAAAATTACGTTAGTGCAGAAAATGTGTTGAATAAAATCATCAAATTTGCGAAAGAGCAGGGCGGTGCTTATTATGAAGCTAAAGGAAGTTACGTTTTAGCCAAGGTAAAAGTTGCGACGGGAGATATTCCAGCAGCTAAGACGCTGATTGCACATGCAAAATCCATTGCCAAAAATACCAATGACAAAGCTTTGGATATAGAGATTGACCTAGAAACTAAAGGATTAATCTAAGTTATTTTCAATAGATAATTTAATATAAAACTTTTGTAAGGAATAGCCTCTCAAATCGACTTACGTACAACATTAATATCAATTAATTTCTTACTAGGTCGAAGCCATGATTATTCAAACCAAATCTGATATCGTTCCATCGGAAATCACGCCTAAAGAGGTGTTTGATAATAGACGTGAATTCATTCAAAAAGCCGGCTTTGGCTTATTGATTGGGGCTACAGGCATGGTTAGCAACGCTTTGCATGCCGCAGTCAGTTCAGGTACTACCGAAGGTGCAGGCAGATTAGTTGGTCGTGCCAATGCTCCAGCTATATACAAGCCTAATGGCACCAGACAAAAAATTTCTAATTACACTAAAACCAGTTATGGCGCGGGTGAAAAGCTCACCGCTTATGACGACATTACTACTTATAACAATTATTATGAATTTGGCACCGACAAAAATGAGCCAGCAATAAATTCTAAATTGTTTAAACCAAGCCCTTGGACTGTGAGTATTGAGGGTGAAGTTAAAAAAAATAAAACCATCAGCATTCAGGATATTTATAAACTCGCGCCACTGGAAGAACGTATTTACCGTATGCGCTGTGTCGAGGGTTGGTCTATGGTTATTCCATGGGTTGGATTGCCGCTTGCACAATTGATTAAATGGGCAGAACCCACTTCAAACGCTAAATACGTAGAATTCATCTCATTGGCGGATCCGCAGCAAATGCCAGGTGTCAATATTCCTGTGCTGGATTGGCCATATAATGAGGCACTACGTATGGATGAAGCCATGAATCCACTCACTATTATGGCTGTTGGTCTGTATGGCGAACAATTGCCGAATCAAAATGGCGCGCCTATGCGGTTAGTCGTGCCGTGGAAATATGGTTTTAAAGGCGCAAAATCTATCGTTAAAATTCGGTTTACAGAAAAAATGCCACAGACCAGCTGGATGAAAGCTGGGCCAAATGAGTATGGGTTTTATGCAAATGTAAATCCGCAAGTTGAACATCCGCGTTGGACGCAGTCTTCAGAGAAACGTATAGGTGCAGGCTTGTTTGCAGGCCGCATTAAAACGCAGATGTTTAATGGATATACCGAGCAAGTAGGGCAGATGTACGCTGGTTTGGATTTGCGTAAGAATTTTTAAGGTTATTACGTATGTTGGATTTTTTAAAGAGGGCGCCAAATAAAACACAAATGCAGTGGATTAAGGCATTTGTGTTTGCACTATGTTTAGTACCCCTAGTTCGATTATTCTGGTTGGGTTTTCATGACAATTTATCAGCTAACCCTATTGAGTTCATTGAGCGCTCTACTGGTTTTTGGGCATTGTTCATTCTATTGGTAACATTATCACTCACGCCCGTAAGATTAATAACCGGAAGAGTTTGGCAAATACAATTGCGCCGCATGTTAGGACTGTTCATGTTTTTTTATGCCTGCCTGCACATCACTACCTATATATGGCTAGATTTCGCTTTTGACTGGGCAGAGATTACCAAAGATATTGCGAAGCATCCTCGAATATTGGTAGGTTTTGCGGCATTCGTTTTAACCATTCCGCTAGCGGTAACTTCAAACAATGCGATGGTAAAAAGATTGCGTGAACGCTGGAAACAACTACATAGATTAGTATACTTAATTGCGATACTAGGCGTCATTCACTTTTGGTGGCTCGTTAAAATAGACATTCGTGAGCCTTTGTTGTACGCCATTATATTAATTGTGTTATTGGGAATTCGTATTTATTACAAAAAATCAGTAAAACAAACCAAAATCAATGATAAGCATAATCCCAATCAGCAGCGGTCTAACTATATTTAGTAAGCCTAAACAAGTCAATGCTGACAGGCTAACTAATATGCTGTCAGTAGAGCCATCCAGCGAACATTAAATAGTTATTCTAGATTCGAAGAACGTTGCTTTTTTATACTAACGGCGTAATATCAATTACACATTATCACTCTAGAATTTATGGCGATATCTTAAAACTTATGCAGCTACAAGGGAAAGAAAATGTCGCCATTATTAAAGGGAGTTACGCCTGAAAATTCGGAAGAATTACACCGCATTTCTGCTGAAAATCAACTACGAGTTTTAAACTCACAGTACGAATCTTTATTTAATTCAATCTGCAAATTTGCCACAATTATATGTAATGTGCCTATAGCAATGATTACATTTGTTGATGAACAGACAGTCTGGATTAAAATTGAATCTGGTGCAGATGGTATTAGCCAAGTTCCATGCACTGATGCTTTTTGTGGTTGGGTTGTCAAAAATGATGCCTACTTAGAAATTCCTGATATATCCTTAGATCCTAACCACTTTAGCCATCCGTTAGTTGCAGCGCAGCCTAATTTTAGATTCTATGCAGGCGCACCTCTTAAATTACCGCTTGGTGAAGTGATAGGGACGCTCTGTATATTTGATACTAAGCCTAATGCACTAGACGAGACTCAAAAACTTGTCTTAATTGCTCTAGCAGAGGTGCTAAACAAAGCCTTAGTATTTAAAAATCACATTAAACACTAAATAGTAAGACTTCGTACAACAGGTCTTTATGTAAATAAAAAAGCCAGCAGAAATGCCGGCTTTTATTTTTTGTAGTTGATACTTAGATATCAACACAACAATAATAATTCGTCAGAGAGAGGGTATTAAATTCACGATTTGCATACATCATAAATTTCATCATTTGCTGCTTTTACATTATTATTTAATTTTACATAATATACAGACTAGCCGCACCTAAGACGTAGGTAATTGCTTGTTCGTAGGGCAGGGGTGACACTGCTAAAAGTGACACTGCACTAATTCCAGCTAATAAACCAATGTCTGCAAAACCTGCTTGTTGCATTTGCTCTCGCTCCAGAATTAACCTAGCTTCTATAGGTTTGAGATTTCCAATTTCGCAGAGCTTTAACACTGATACTGCATCAGGTTTTGTACCTCTAAGCCATGAAGAAACATTTGCACGGCCTACACCAAGCCTGTCAGCTAATTCTGTATCCCTGTCAATTTTAGCTAAATATTTTACTTCTCTAATTAAGTCAGCGCTGCTCATATTAATATCTCCTTTTTCATTTCATCAACACTGGGTAACTTCCTAGCCTGATATCTATAAGTTTTAATTCCAGCTTCACCTGTAATTGCATCTCGTCTACTATCTTTATCCGTATTATGAGTACTGTCGTCAATTTCAATAATTGCAAAAATACTAAAATCTTTATTGCAAATTACAAAGTCAGCAACTTTTTGTCTTGCTGTCGCGAACTTGGCAAAACCTTCCTTGCTATTTCTCTCGGCTTTTAAAAAACTAGAAAATGCAACTTGGCACATCACTATTTTATCTTCACCTGCGGCTTCCTTAATTCTCCAGTAAGCGACTTGTTCAATTTCAGATAGAGGAATTTTACTTACTAATTTAGCTAAATCTTTATCTTTATCTTTAGCTATTTGTTCCGCCGCCATGAACACTGAACAAATAAAAATCACGAATACCACAATAATTAATAAGCTCATAAAACCTTTTTATTGTTATTTTTTATAATATATGTCAAATACTATTGACATAGTATGTTTTAACAGTAATACTTTGTCAAAACATCGATACAAAGTATTAAATCACTGTATTGATAAACATACAACACTTTTAGACCTGTTCGGGCTGTGTTGGCAGAACTAGAAATAGTAAAACTGAACAGGTCGCCTTTACCAACATAGGGGTACAACATGAACAAACAAACGCGCAAAGATTTACGCACGATAATAAACGAAATCGAAGCGTTAAAAGCTTCACTCGAAGAAATCCGCGATTGTGAACAGTCGTCTTACGATAATTTACCAGAATCTCTTCAAGGTTCTGAGCGCGGTGACAAATTCCAGTATTCCATTGACTACATAGAATCATCAATAGATGGTCTTATTGATGTAGTCGATTCAATCAATGAAGCCATTGAATAATGGCTCGCAAAAAACCACATTTCCACGCAGATGCACACGTTTTAGAACGTGCGCGAATGACTGATGCAGAGTTTGAAAAAATCAATTCAGACCTCAAAGACACTCTAAATGCAATGCGTGCGAGGAGCGCACCCGCAGGGGCGCACCACAGCGCAAGCTCAAGCCCCCTCAGTAACACGGGGGGACTTACCAAATATAGACCACTTAATCTAGTTCTTGATAATGGAAAAATTAAGCAGGTCATTCCTCGTAAACATTACGAATCAAAATCGGCTTTTATTGATTGGTTAAATATAACCGTCCATGAAACTACTTTTGAATTTATGAATAATGGAGTTACCGACCATGAAATTATTATGGCTGTTTCTTTTGCCTGTGAGTCTATTTTTGGTTTTGGTATTACCAATAAACGTGACCGTGGGCTTAACTTTTATCATACTAGTTATGACATTGGAAAGTCTTTTGGTGTGGTCT
>DASQFK010000049.1:0-6441 GCA_035633175.1 Methylotenera sp. | reverse complement strand
AAGCGCGTTTTGAGTTCCGATGGGAAGACCAGTTCAACCTCGGCCTCGACCCCGAAAAGGCAAGGGAGTTCCACGATGAAACTCTTCCCGCCGAGGGAGCAAAACTCGCGCATTTCTGCTCAATGTGCGGCCCGCACTTTTGCTCAATGAAAATTACGCAAGACGTGCGCGACTATGCAGCCACCTTAAATATTTCAGAGGAAGATGCGCTGAAAAAAGGCATGCAAGAAAAATCGATTGAGTTCGTGAAAAAAGGTAGTGAGGTTTATCAAAAGGTTTAAGCCAAACCTTTACCCAATAAAAAAGCCAGCGTAATGCTGGCTTTTTTATTTAAAATGTCATTTTACTAAGCGCAATCAGATGCGCTATTAAGCGTTTCCAACGATTTCTTATTGCCGCTACGCTTAGCTGGCAAATCTGATGAACTAGCCTTAGTGCGACGATTTGATTTAAACCCTTTAGTCTCTTCAAATACCATCGCCTCAATATCGTAGTAAGGAGCTGGATACCACACAGCCATCTCTTCCATCAACAAGTCTAATGCCCTGCTACTAATTTGGCTTGCACCCGCTGTATTATTTTTAGTAACCACTTTATTGAGAATCATTTTATTCACCTCATTAAGATTATTTGGCATTTTTAATTTTTTTAAAAAACGCTTACTATCAATGATTATGCAAAGACCGTGCCAATCTATTTGGTCGAAAGTGTTGAATTTAAGCGATTGATTTAATTGATATATTAAAAAATTAATGCATGAGGTTGTGTTGATAATTTAATATCAATGTTGAGTTATCAGCAAATTTTTTGAGATGTAGGAATAAGGAAAAATCGGCTGTTATACAAGATGCAATAAGCAGGTGAAGTATTGAGCTTTAATATGGCAGCCTTAGGATTATGTGAAAGGTTTTACATACGGCGTATTACGTAAATTAATCCGCCCTACGTGGGCTATCGCATGCTGACTTTATTTATTTCTCAAAATGTGACTTATCGTCCGTAGACTATTATTATTAAAAACATCAATATAACAAGCACCAAATACTTAAAGTTTATGAGGGTATATGATTGATAGAAAATCAATTTTAAATGAATCTAAAAAACTTGGTTTGCCTGCGCGCGGTAAGTCTGAATTATTAGCTAGAAAAATTAGCATCATTAAAAGCGATCCGAAACTGTGGACGAGAGAAGATTTTGAAATAATTATGTCTCATTTATCCATTGATCAAGATCTCAGCCAAGTAGGGTGGGTTCTTGAACCCACGAGTAAAAACATCTGCCCAACCTTGAAACATTGCACCACTTGGGGTTAAAACCCCACCCTACAAATCTGCATCTATGCATTTATTTAGAATAGTAACCTCCGCAAACGCATTGGTTATAGTCCCATTTATAACCCGCATTAAGGGTTATCACACTTTAGGTAAGCTTCTTTAACAAGCGTATAATTCGCTTAATTCATCTTTGTAGTTAGCTAAATATTTTGACCACTCTCAAACTCACCAAACAACCTGTTAACACTGTTGCCACCGGAAAAACACCTGTGCGCCGCGCTGGCGCTGCTGTGCGCGATAGAACCCAAGCACCGCCAAAACCTGTAATCCGCGATACTGAGAATAAGCCTAACGCTGAAAAACCCAAAATGGATTCCCGCCTACGCGGGAATGACGAGGCTAGTTTAGATAAAATAACTGCGCACACCGCTAAACCAGATAACACGCGCCAACGTAACCATCGCTTTGATGGTAAGCCACGCGAGGCGGTAGCTGATACCAAACCAGCTAAACCGCATGGTATTGATACGCGCACTTCACCAAAAGCAAGTAAAGAAGAACCACAATATCGCCAAGCACCGCGTCGTGGCGGCAAGGTGCGCGATGGTTATGATGCGATTGCTACGCCTCAATATGGCGCTGCAGCAAAAGCAGCCTATAAATCTTCGCCTGTAAATTTGGAATCACCGCGCCTTTCTAAAGTCATGGCGGAGCGTGGCATTTGTTCACGCCGCGAGGCCGACGAATGGATAGTGAATGGTTGGGTAATGGTAGATGGCGTGATCATTGATACCTTAGGAACGCGCATTAATCCAGATGCTGAAATTATTATCAGCAGTTACGCGCATGAGGTTCAATCAGAAACTGTCACCATTATTTTGCACAAACCGGTGGGTTATGTCAGTGGTCAGGCAGAAGATGGCTATCAACCTGCGATTGTGTTGGTGCACCCAGATAACCAATGGGAAGATGACCCAACCTTGCACACCCATCATCCTAAAGAGTTCGAACGTAGATTCCTAAACGGGTTGGCGCCAGCAGGCCGCTTGGATATTGACTCTACAGGTATGCTAGTGCTCACTCAAGATGGACGTATCGCACGACATTTGATTGGTGAGAATTCTGACGTAGAAAAAGAATACCTCGTACGTGTAGAAGGCACTTTAACCGAAGCAAACTTGAAGTTACTGAACTATGGCTTAAGTTTAGATGGCGAAAAACTTAAACCTGCCAAAGTAAGCTGGCAAAATGAAGATCAGTTGCGATTTGCATTACGTGAAGGAAAAAAACGCCAAATTCGCCGTATGTGTGAAATGGTTGGGCTACATGTAGTGGGCTTAAAACGGGTCAGGATTGGTAGCATCAATTTGGGTAAGCTACCTGTGGGTCAATGGCGTTATCTGAGACCAGAAGAAAAATTTTAAACTGAAAGTCTCAGAATGATTAGGCATTGCAAGCATGCAAATAAAGATTATGTTCGCAATGCCAATGTTTTATTAATACGTTTTATACGGCAAAAATTTACCATTTAACACAATTTTCACCCGATCGCCATTCGGATTAGCTTCACGTTGAATGTCCATAGAAAAATCAATCGCACTCATAATGCCGTCACCAAATTCTTCATGAATGAGCGACTTAATCGTAGTGCCATACACATTAATGAGTTCATAAAAACGATATAACAGTGGGTCAGTAGGGACTGCGGTTGGTAGGGTGCCTTTATAAGGCACTACTTGTAAAAGCGCAACTGCCTCTGCAGGTAAATCTAAAGTTTTACCAATAATGTCAGCTTGTGCTTTAGTGAGTGTCATCTGACCTAGTAAGGCGGCAGTCGTCCATTCTTTTGAGAGACCGATTCTATTGGCAATCTCCTCCCACTTGATTCCTTTAGTTAGCTTGGCCGTTACTATCATTTCTGTTACATCATGGCGATTCATACTTCACTCTCTTTCATTTTTAAAGTGCTTATTTGATTTTGTTTAACAAAATCAAATAAGCAAAATCTGAGCCTAGCGCCCATTTAGTAAGAACCAAGCAAGGTAGCGTGTTATCTTCAACACTTACGCACCAGATTGGTGAATGATAAAAATTATTGCTTTGTTTACATCATCAACTATCAATCTGAGCCTTAAAAGAAGTCGGAATACAGACTTTAAAAACAACCTTAATCTGATAATATGCCCCTATGGATCTAATACTAATACTTAAAGCATTTATTCTTGGTTTAATAGAAGGCTTAACCGAGTTCCTACCCATCAGCAGCACAGGCCACCTCATAATCGTCGGCGATTTACTCGGCGTGACAGATGAAACCAGCAAAGTGTTTAAAATATTTATTCAACTAGGCGCAATTTTGGCTATTTGCTGGGAATATCGAGAACGCCTTTTTACGGTTGCATCCAATGTATTCAGCGATAAAAGTGCGCAACGATTTACCTTAAACATTTTTGTTGGGTTCTTACCAGCAGCATTGCTTGGCCTGGTTTTTCATAAGCAAATTAAGGAATATTTATTTTCACCCTTCACCGTTGCCATCGCATTAATTGTAGGTGGGTTTGTCATACTGTTGGTTGAAAAGTTTGCTCCAACCCCAGTAACAGAAACAGCAGACGACATGACGCCAATGCAAGCATTAAAAGTAGGGTTTGCACAATCTTTCGCGTTAATTCCTGGCGTGTCGCGGTCTGGCGCCACTATATTAGGGGGCATGATATTCGGACTATCACGCAAAGTCGCAACCGAATTTTCGTTTTTTGTAGCGATTCCCATTATGTTTGCCGCTACTACTTATGACTTGTTTAAAAATTGGCATTTATTAGAGATTGGTGACTTGGCAACGTTTGTGGTTGGGTTTATCTCTGCATTTTTAGCTGCATCATTTGTCATTAAATTGCTATTACAATTTGTTGCAACGCACGACTTTAAAGTGTTTGCGTGGTATCGCATTATTTTCGGTACCGTTGTCATGCTGTATTTTTCAGGATTGTTTTAAGCGCATCTTTCATCAGGAGTGTGAAATGAATCGTTATGACGACCTTGTCAGCACACTTAAACTATTTACCGTTCCCTCAGTCACCGAGCCTTCATCATTTGGTGAGGCAATTGATAAGTTAGATAATAAAGCCTACACATTCATAGCAACACTTGTTGTGCTTCCTTTTTTACAACCGATACCTTTGGGATTTTTTGCGCTCATTGGCAGCGCAGCCTTTATTGCGCTCGGCTTACAGCTATACAAAGGTCAGCAAACTTTAGTACTGCCGCAAAAAATTCGAGCAGTCACATTAAGTTTACGTACGCGGAGTGCATTAGTCAGCACTTGCTTAAAAATTATCGGCTTTTTTCGATATTTCACTAAACCGCGTTTGAGTGGTTTAGTGGAAGGTAAGTTAGGCCAGAAAATTGGCGGTTTTATTTTTATGGCGGTAGGCGTGTTAGTCGCTATTCCTTTGGGCGGGGTGGTGCCATTCAAAAACCTATTTCCAAGCCTAGCTGTATTATTTTATTGCACGGGCGAGATTGAAAACGACGGTTTAATGGCGATTTTTGCGCTGATATGCTTGGTGTTAACCGTTATTTTTTATGGCTTACTGTTTTATATCGTGTGGAAATTCGGTGCGGCCGCGATTAACCACTTCTTTTGGAAATAGTCAGCAATATTTACTATCGCTTTGTGCGTGTGCATCATGCTAGCATCTAATTAGCATTAAAATTTAGCAGTTAATTTTGTATATCCTGTATTGAGAATAATCATGAAAAAATTCCTTAAATATTCGGCTTTTGGCTTAGGCGGCTTAATTGGCGTGATTCTGATTATAGTGGTGATTGTTGCCACTACCTTTAATCCAAACGATTATAAGCAAGAAGTCATTGATTTAGTACAGACTAAAAAGGAGCGAACCCTCAAACTGGATGGTGACATCAAGCTCGCTTTTTGGCCAAAAATCGGTGCGGATCTAGGCAAAGTTTCACTTTCCGAACATAAAGGCACTGCTGAATTTGCCGCTGTTGATAGCGTGAAAGTCTCTCTGGCATTGCTGCCATTGCTTAGAAAGCAACTGGTGGTAGATACAGTTTACGTAGATGGCATCCGTGCAAACATTATTAAATACAAGGACGGCACGACTAACTTTGATGATTTGCTGAGCAAAGAAGAAGAATCGGAAACCATTAAATTTGATATTGACGGCGTCAATGTGACCAACTCTGCAGCCAACTATTCTGATGAGGGTTCTGGCGCAAAATATAGCATCTCCAAATTAAATCTTAAATCAGGCCATGTCGCTTTGGCTGAGCCGATTGATTTAGAGACTGATTTTACTGTCATTGCAAACCAGCCTGTTGTAGCTGCAAATGTAAAACTAAAAGGTAATTTCTTGGTAGACCCCGCCACTAAACACTTTGCGGCAAAAAACTTAGACGCCTTGATTAAAGGTGATTTACTCGGTGGTAAAGAAATGAATATTACCGCCACCGGCGATATTGATGCAAAAACTGAAACCAAAGAATTTTTAGTGAATGGTTTGAAACTAGCTGCTATTGGGCAGTTTAGCGGTGCAAAACTCACGATTAATTTAAGCGCTCCTGAACTAAAAGCACTCAAAGACGAAGTGACAAGCAAAGAAGCAACCATAAGCTTGCTGCAAGAAAAAGGCAGCGATACTTTTAAGGCTAATCTAGTGTTAGCCGACATTAAAGGCTCACCTAAAGCATTGCAGAGCAGCGGCGTTACTGGCGATATTTCGAGCGTACAGGGTAAACGTACGATGATTGGTAAATTTTCTTCACCGTTTAGTGGCAACCTGGAAAACTTGATTTTTGACTTGCCCAAGCTTGCCGGTAATTTAGATATTAAGGACCCGGCACTACCTAATGGTGGGGTAAAAGGTAACTTTAATCTGAGCTTACATGCCGATGCAAAACAAGAATTGGTGAATAGCAAATTCGATTTAAAAGTTGATACCACGCAAATGAATGGTGATGTTGCGGTGGTTAGTTTCAAAAAACCCAATATCAAATTCAACTTAAATGCTGACACCTTGGATTTAAACAAATTACTAGGCACCAGCAAACCGGCCGAAAAAACAGCGGCTAACCAAAAGCCTGCCGATTTATCCGCCTTGAAAAATTTATTGCTGGACGGAAAAATCAAGATTGGCAATCT
>DASQFK010000048.1:0-8728 GCA_035633175.1 Methylotenera sp. | reverse complement strand
TATGCAGTACAAAATCAAATGAAAAGGAGTAAATGATGAAAAGAATGCATGTGCATATTTCGGTTGAGGATTTGAATAAAAGTATCAATTTCTATATTCATTTATTTGGTGCTCAACCAACTGTTCATAAGCCAGATTATGCCAAATGGATGCTAGACGACCCGCGGGTAAACTTTGCGATCAGTCAGCGAGGTGAATTAGCAGGCCTAAATCATTTAGGTATTCAGGTCGATAGTAATAGTGAACTTTCGGTCTTGAAATCTCAATTAGAAGCTGCGGATTTATCTGTATTGAGTGAGTCTGGTACCTGCTGTTAATGCAAAGTCCGATAAAAACTGGGTTCAAGATCCTTCTGGTATTGCTTGGGAAACTTACCATACGATGGATAGCTCACCCACATTTAGCAGCAAGGTAGAGGATACCGAAGCAGCTTGCTGTGTGCCTGTTCAAGAAAAGATTTCATTTATATCTCGCAAAAGTCACACAGAATAAAATTTGAAAAATAATCAAAAAATAAGTAGCTTTGAGCGTCACTTAACCTGGTGGGTTATAGGCTGTATCGCGGTTGGCATCATGCTTGGCGAGTTTATTCCAAGCTTATTTCAAGCGATTGGCCATATGCAAATCGCACAGGTAAATCTGCCTGTCGCTATTTTGATCTGGCTGATGATTATCCCTATGTTGCTTAAAATAGATTTAAGAAAAATGAAAGATGTTGCCGAACATAGCAAAGGCATTGCGGTGACGTTAGCAATCAACTGGCTAGTTAAGCCATTTTCTATGGCACTGCTGGCATGGATTTTTATTAGGCACTTTTTTGCGCCCTACCTACCTGCTGAACAGATAGACAGCTATATTGCGGGACTCATTTTACTGGCTGCTGCACCCTGCACTGCCATGGTATTTGTATGGAGTAACTTATGTGATGGCGATGCTAAATTCACGCTTTCACAAGTAGCAGTGAATGATGTGATTATGCTGTTTGCTTTTGCGCCGCTAGTCGCCCTGCTGTTAGGCGTTTCTAGTATTGCAGTGCCTTGGGGCACGTTAGCCATTTCGGTATTGTTATTTATTGTCGTACCAATTGCAATTAGCCAGATTTGGCGTAACTTACTTAATGGCAACCAAGCTAAATTAGACACCACATTAGCAAAATTGCAACCTATTTCACTGAGCGCTTTATTACTTACTTTAGTATTGTTATTTGCGTTTCAAGGTCAGCAAATTTTGGCACAACCATTGATTATCCTATTACTTGCCGTACCAATCCTGATTCAAGTGTATTTGAACGCTGGCTTAGCCTATTGGCTGAATAAAAAATTTAAAGTAGCACATTGTGTTGCAGGGCCATCTGCCTTAATTGGCGCTTCTAACTTTTTTGAATTAGCGGTCGCCACGGCAATTGCACTATTTGGTTTTAATTCTGGGGCAGCGTTAGCCACCGTAGTTGGTGTCTTAATTGAAGTACCAGTCATGTTATCAGTAGTAGCAATTGTTAAGAAAAGTCGCACTTGGTATGAAATTAATCAAAACTAATTGAAAAATATCACGATTATAAAAAACTGACGTCATTACTGAACTAAATCGATCAGATATTGATGCATTAAAAGGCGCAACAATGTTAGAATTTGGCGCCGCTTGGTGCGGCTATTGCAAAGCCGCGCAGCCTATTATTGCATCTGCACTGGTCGGCTATCCGAATACACTACATATCAAAATAGAAGATGGAAAAGGACGTCGCCTTGGGCGTTTATATGCAGTCAAACTTTGGCCCACATTAATATTTCTTAGAGACGGGATAGAAATAAAACGCGTAATTCGTGCTATTAATTCTGAAGCAGTCATTGAAGCTTTGGCTGAGATTAATATCAAGTAATCTTTTTATACTTAACTAAAACTTCCATAATAACAACTACATGAACACAACAAATCTCATAGGTTACTTTGCCGCATTCCTGACGACTGCCGCTTTTCTTCCACAGGCATTGCACTCTTGGAAAACACGGGATTTGTCAGGCATTTCCTTGCCCATGTACAGCATGTTCAGCCTAGGTGTACTTTGCTGGTTAATCTACGGTTTGATGATTGTCAGTTGGCCAATTATCGTAGCGAATAGCATTACATTTTTACTCGCTTTTGCGGTGCTTATGTTAAAGGTAATGCATAAGTAGTATTACTGCTAATATCAATTGGTGAGCGCTTATTGCCCACCGATTTAATCATTTATTTTCCTAGCGACTATTACCTAGCGAATATACCACCACACTATCGCCTGCGGTATAGCCAAAAATAGCATTACCACCAGCTGCCACCGCTACATATTGCACGCCATCAATTTCATAGCTAATGGGCGGAGCATTTACACCAGCATCGACCTTGGCTTGCCATAGTAAATCACCGGTATGGCTGTTGTAAGCATTAAAGTGACCATCACCCTCGCCCACAAACAATAAGCCACTTTCAGTGACTAGCAAGCCGCCAATTAATGGTTGCTCAGTTTTCAGCTGCCATTGCATTTTGCCTGTATTCAAGTTAATGGCAGAAAGCACGCCCCAACGTGGATCTTTGGTAGGCTCGGATGACGCATAACGAATAGCAGGTGCACCATCTTTAGCAGGCTCATCGACCAGCGTGTATTTAATAGGCGCATGAATACCCGCAACAAAGCTCGTTTGTGACCGTTCATCCACTGCGCTGGGGCTCCAGTTAGAACCACCTAAAATGCCAGGATACAATACCGTTCCCTCTTTTGTAGCTTTCGCAAATAGATTTTTTTGCGGCACGAATGCATCAGACTTCATGAGCAACTGGCCAGTAACTCTATCATGCACATAATACCAACCGGTCTTGCCAGCCTGACCAACCACTGGAATAGTTTTACCGTCTTTTTTGTAGTTAAATAAAACTGGTGGACTCGCTAAATCGTAACCCCAGAGATCATGCGGCACTTGTTGATAATGCCATTTAAGTTTGCCAGTTTCAGTATCCAGCGCAACCAATGAAACGGTATACAGATTATCCCCTGGTCGAGAAATATCATTCATTTGCGGGCTTGGGTTGCCGGTACCAAAATAAAGTGTGTTGGTATGGGTATCAATCGCTGGTGTGCTCCATGCCGAGCCACCGCCATAACGCCAAGCTTCCTTGTTATTTTTTAAATTCGCTTTTTCAGCTGTTACGTCTCTATTTAATGAGACGCCATCTGAAGTCGTTTCAACAAAGGCGCCCTCCCAACCTTGCGATGGAATCGTATCAAATTGCCATACGCGTTTGCCGCTATTCATATCATATGCGGCTAAAAACCCGGGGCGACCATAACGGCCATCAACTCCCACCACTGCACCCAATGGCGCATCTTGTGTAGGTTGATCTAAATGCAAGCCATAGCCTACACCCGTGATGCCCACAATGACTTTACCGTGATAGACCACTGGCGCCATGCTAATACCTACGCCTGTACCACCGTAAGCTGTTTTTTGACTGATCGCGTCTGATTTACTCAGTGAGCTTGAATTTTCCGTTAAGGCAGTATCATCCGCCACATCAATATCCCAGATTTTCGCTCCTGTTTTGGCATTAAGTGCAACCAAACGTGCATCTACCGTACCCATAAACACCATGCCATTACTCACGGCTACGCCTCTGTTTGCCGGGCCACAACACATTTTCCAATTCGCCCTGCGTTCATGCTTATAGCGCCATAATTCCTTACCTGTTTTTGCATCTAATGCCGCCACATGGTTATAAGGCAAAGAAACGTACATCACTCCATTCGTCACAATTGGCGTAGATTGAAAACTTGCCACCACGCCACTTTTAAACTGCCAGGCTAGCTTTATGTCTTTCACATTTTGTTGATTGATTTGTGTAAGCGGCGATAATCGCTGATTCGTAAAATCACGACCAAAGCTAGGCCAGTCTTTAATCAACGCTGCTGATTGATTGCTAGATTGTTTATTCGCCAAGCCTGTGCAAGCCGCAATTGCAATACAGCTAATTAATACAACATTTTTTAAACTAGTATTCATAACAAACTTCTTTCAACTTAGTGCGTACAAAATTTACAAAAAAATTATTACTAAAGTATACAGATGTGTATACTTGATATGTATACTTTTTGAAATTTTATAATTAATCTTAATTAATAGCTCTGTAATTAATTTCTACTTTCTTGAATCTATTTTTAATAGCTTGCGTATATCAACTAAGACCTATTCTTTTTTGTTAACCATATTTATTTCACCACCATGCACAACCTCACACCATCACAGGCAAAAATAGAATGGCGAGATGGCCAGCCATATGCAAGTGCGTTTCAAGATGTTTATTTCTCCAGCGATGATGGTTTACTAGAAACTGAATACGTATTTTTGCAAGGCAACAATCTAATATCAAGATGGCAACAGCCAGATTTACATGTTGTAAATCAAAATGTTTTTACCATTGCTGAAACTGGTTTTGGTACTGGCTTAAATTTCTTATGTGCCGCTAAGCTATGGCTTAAAATAGGACCGAAAGACACTAAGCTGCATTTTATCAGTACAGAAAAATATCCGCTTAGTCTACAAGATATGACAAATGCTTTAGCCTATTGGCCAGATTTAAACTTATTAACCCTGCCGTTTTTAGCCCAGTACCAAACCATGCTTGATAAGAAAGAACCCGTCTTACTTTTTAATGACCGTGTTCAATTAACGCTTTTAATTGGCGATGCAACCACTCACTTGAATGATATTCAAACCAAAGTCGATGCTTGGTTTCTAGATGGCTTTGCACCTTCAAAAAATCCGGAGATGTGGCAAGCCGCACTTTTTGAACAAATGGCAAGATTATCAAATGATCAAACGACATTTGCTACATTTACCAGCGCTGGTGATGTCCGACGTGGGTTGACCACTGCGGGTTTTGAAGTAAATAAACGAGCTGGATTTGGTAAAAAGCGGGAAATGCTCATGGGTCGCTTTTTAAATAATAAAAAGTAGTGAATAAATACGATGATTGCAGATGTTGCCTAAAACAGCCATTGTGATCGGTAGCGGTATCGCGGGTTGCAGCACTGCGTATGCTTTGGCACAACGCGGTGTTCATGTTTCTTTATTAGAACGCCATACGACGATTGCCAGCGAAGCTTCAGGTAATCCGCTGGCGATGCTCTACCCGCGTTTAAGCGGCGATAATGTAGCGAGTCAATTTGCATTAGCCGGGTATTTGCACAGCCTGCGTTTATTTAATTCATTAGATTTAGAGTCTGCTGATTTTAACGCTTGCGGTTTGCTACAACTGGGTTTTAATGCAAGGGAATTGGCGCGAATTAAAAAAGTGGCCGCACAAAATCACTCTATCGATATTTTAAAATATGTCTCTCAGCAAGAAGCAAGCAGTCTTGCTGGCATTGATGTTTTATATGATGCTTTATATTTTCCTCACGCAGCTTGGGTGAATCCACAAAGCCTTTGCAAGCGTTTAACACAACATGAAAATATTGAAGTTTATACTTCAATTAACATCAGTAAGATTATGAAAAATAACAACTTATTTGAAATATATTTTAATGAAAGCTTAATCAAGAAAGCAGATATTGTGATTATTGCGAATGCTAACGAAGCACAACATTTTAGCCCATCATCTCACATCCTCACACAGGCTGTACGCGGACAAGTTACTCAACTAGAAGCGACAGAAGCGAGTCAAAAATTACAAATGATTGTGTGTAGCGATGGTTATTTAAGTCCCGCTGTCAATCATCAACATAGCCTAGGTGCTACGTTTTCAAGTGAACCATTTTCAACCAATCAAGCTGATTTGGCTATCACTGAATATGACCATCTTGCCAATTTAAAAGCATTAAAAACGATATCAAACCCTTTCTACCTAAACCTGCAAAACAACGTAACGGCTGGACGTGTGGCATTGAGATGCACCACACCGGATTACTTTCCGCTAGTAGGGGAATTAATTGATAGCAACGCGTTAAAAACTGCACCACCCCGGCCTAATGCCTCAACTGACTCATTACCCTGGATTAAAGGTCTTTACATCAATGTAGCTCATGGAAGCCACGGCTTTACCAGCGCACCTTTGTGTGCAGAATTATTAGCTAACCTGATTTGCAACGAACCATTAGCTGTTTCAGAGGAGTTAGTCAGTCTACTCAACCCGAATCGATTTTTATTGCGCGAATTAGGACTGAAGCGATTGGCAAAAACAATCGCGATTTCAAGTTAAAATAATGCCATGTCACAATCTCATTATTTAACCGCCTTAAACCATTACCGCGAAGGCCAGTTAACGCAAGCAGAAGCATATTTTAAACAGGTCATCGCTTTAGCACCCAAGCATGCCGATGCGCATCACATGCTGGGCATTGTTTGCTATCAAACTAATCGTGCTGCAGAAGCGGTTAATCATATAGCCAGTGCTTTAACTATCAGTCCACGGCATCTGGATTATCTGAATAATTACGGACTGGCCTTACGCGCTAACCATCAACTGGAGGATGCGTTAAAAAGCTTTCAGCAAGCTATTCTATTGCAACCTAAAGATTTAGATGTGCAACTTAACATTGGCAATACCTTAATTGAGCTCAACCGTTATGAGGAAGCTGCAGGTTATTATCGTCGTGTATTACGTGTGTTTCCTAAAAAAGAGGATGTTCGTGGGGCACTTTGCCATTGCCTATCCTCGCTTGGCAATCAGGCACATGCGCTAGGTAAATTCGCACAAGCCGAAGCTTGTTTTCAAGAGGCCGTACTTTTTAACTCACGAGATGCTGCTTTGTATTACAACTTAGGCAATGCGCAGCGTGAACTTGGGAAGCCTAATGAAGCTGAAAAACAATATCAAAAAGCCATTCAACTCACACCAAACGATGCCGATATTTACAATAATCTAGGCAATGTACAGCGTGAGTTAGGGTCACTTGATATCGCAATAGCGAGTTATCAAAAAGCGATTACTCTCAATCCAAAGCTTTATCATGCAAAAGTACATCTAGTACACCAAAAGCAGCATATCTGCGACTGGCAAGGCTTAGAAGCTGATATTGCTGAAATTCGTGAATGGGTAAAAACGGTGCCTACCGCACAAATCTCCCCTTTTGCATTTCTAGCGATGCCAACGACTACGGCAGAAGAACAAAAATTGTGTGCCGATAACTGGGTGAATAATCGCTTTGCAGGCATGATTGAATTAGCTAAGCAATTGAACTTTAATTACTTTACTCAAAAAGACCAAGAAGACTTAGACGTAGTGCGTCATTCCGTGCCTGACACGGAATCCAATGACTTAAAGACTCTGGATACCGACCTACGTCGGTATGACGGCTCTGAAGAAATCAAAATCGGTTATTTATCCGCGGACTTCAGATTACATCCGCTCGCATTTTTAGTCAGCGAGTTGATAGAACTCCATGACCGAACTCAATTTGAGATCATTGGTTTTTCATACGGCATAAACGATAAATCCAGCGCCAGAACCAGACTAGAAAAAGCTTTTGATCAATTCCATGATGTGAGAAATCTTTCTGAAATTGAAGCTGCGAAAAAGATACATGCTTGCGGTATTGATATTTTGGTGGATTTAACTGGCTTTACCCAAACTAGCCGCAGCGGCATCGTCGCATTACGTCCTGCGCCAATCAGCGTTAACTGGCTTGGCTTCCCTGGCACAATGGGCGAAGCCAGTAATCATCCTGGCAAAAAACAAAGCAGCCGTCCATTATTTGATTATATTCTGACAGATCATTTCATCAGCCCACATGAATCAATCAATCATTACGCAGAACAATTGGCTTACTTACCCAACTGCTATCAACCCAACGACCGCAAACGCCCAGTGGGTGAATTACCTAGCCGAGAGACATGTCAGCTACCTGAGGATGCGTTTGTATTTTGCTGCTTTAACCAAACCTTTAAAATCACCTCTGATGTATTTGCCGTATGGACGCGCCTGCTTACAGCTGTGCCGGGTAGCGTACTTTGGCTGCTTGATTGCAATCCATGGGCGAAACAAAACCTGATTCGCGAAGCAGCCAGTCAAGGCATCACTGCAGATAGACTGGTTTTTGCGCCACGTGTGAGTATTGCAGACCACCTTGCCCGTCACGTGCATGCTGATTTATTTTTAGATACACAGCCTTACAATGCACACACTACCTGCAGTGACGCATTATGGATGGGAGTGCCAGTATTAACCTGCGTAGGCGAGACATTTGCTGCGCGAGTAGCAGGCAGTCTATTGAAAGCTGCAGACTTAAATCAACTTATTACTTTTACGTTACAAGACTATGAAAATAAAGCACTTTATCTTGCAAGAAATCCTGATAAAATTTCAGTAATAAAACAAAAATTACTGGCAGAAAAGATGACTTCAAAATTATTTGATACAGCACAATTTGCAAAATCTTTAGAAAAAAATTATCAAACAATTTGGCAACGATATATAGCGACATTAAAAAACTAAAGTTAATGCGAACTCCGTATTAAATAAATTATGCTAAAGTCACAAAAACACAAACCATTCAAAACCTACAAAATAACTAAAAACCTCCATTAGGATCAGATCATGGCAGCAATCGACATTACCCCTATTTTAAAATTCATGCTGGATAAGGGCGGTTCCGATTTATTTTTTAGCGCTGGTGCTGCGCTTCATATTGAAGTTGAAGGCGATACACTGCCTATCAATGCACAAATTATGGCGCCAGGCATGATTAAAGAAATTGCTTATA
>DASQFK010000047.1:0-18606 GCA_035633175.1 Methylotenera sp. | reverse complement strand
ATTTGAACTTGCTGAATAATTTGAAGCCTTATTCTCAATAACAACACTTAATTCCGCAGCCAAAAAATTGTTAATTATAAATATTGTCATTTTCATGACATATCCTATTGCCTTCGTCAGGCTTTTTATCAACAATGTAGGGAGACTTTAATAGTGACAGTGGACAATACTGCAATGCTTAATCAACCCGTACCAGATTTTCAATTGCCTGCGACTAGCGGTAAAACGTTTCAACTTTCAGATTATCGCGGTAAAAACTTAATTATTTACTTTTACCCTAAAGACTCAACACCCGGTTGCACAACGCAAGGCATGCAATTTAGAGATGCTTACGCTGAGCTTCAATCAAATAATACTGAAGTATTTGGTATTTCACGCGATAGCTTGAAGTCTCATGAAAATTTCAAGGCAAAATTCAGCTTTCCATTTGAATTACTGGCCGATACTGAAGAGTTAGCCTGTGCGCAATTTAGTGTAATGATAATGAAGAACATGTATGGCAAACAGGTACGTGGTGTAGAGCGCAGCACTTTTATTGTTGATAAAAATGGCACCTTAATAAAAGAGTGGCGCGGTGTTAAAGTAGAGGGGCATATTGCAGAAGTCATGGCGTTTATTAAAACGCTGTAAGCTTGACAGATACTGATTGACCTATTTTCAATTGATCCATAACTTAATGCTTTAAATCCTATTAACAAATACTTAATTTTCTTTAATCAATGATTTCGTTCACACACTTTAATTTCATTTCCTCACTTTTATAGAAAGTTATCTTATGGCTAAAAAACCGTCTGGCGCAACTAAGCTTTTTGTATTGGATACCAATGTATTGATGCACGACCCTTCAAGCTTATTCCGCTTCGAGGAACATGACATTTTTCTACCAATGGTAACGCTAGAAGAACTTGATAATAATAAAAAAGGTTTAACTGAAGTAGCTCGAAACGCACGTCAAGCCAGCCGGAATCTAGAAGAAATTGTAGGCACGGATCTAGTGGATCTTGAGCTGGGCTGTCCACTTGCGATTAACGGCAATAAACATCTTACCGGCCGATTATTTTTACAAACCAAGCAAGTGACCACTGAATTGCCTGGACTAGCAGGCAGTAAAGCAGATAACCAGATTCTAGGCGTAGTGCTTGATTTACAAGAAATCTACCCGAATCGCCATGTTATTTTAGTCAGTAAAGACATCAATATCCGCATTAAAGCCCGTGCTATGGGTATGCCTGCGGAAGACTACTTTAACGATAAAGTGTTAGAAGATACTGAACTTTTATATACTGGCATGAAAGAGCTGCCCGCAGACTTTTGGGATAAACACAGCAAGGCACTAGAGTCGTGGCAAGAATCTGGACGCATGTTTTATCGGCTCACCGGACCACTTTGCAAAAATTTCCTAGTCAACGAATTTGTGTACTATGAATACGAAAAACCTTTTCATGCCATGGTGCGTAGCGTAGAAGGTAATACCGCAGTATTAGAAGTTGTAAAAGACCATTTAATTGCTAAACACAATATTTGGGGTATTACTGCACGTAACCGCGAACAGAATTTTGCGCTTAACTTATTAATGGACCCTGAAATTGATTTTGTTTCTTTATTAGGCCAAGCGGGTACAGGTAAAACTTTGCTCACTTTAGCTTCCGCATTAACTCAAGTCCTTGATAAAAAAATATACTCTGAAATTATCATGACACGTGTCACAGTATCTGTAGGTGAAGATATTGGCTTTTTACCAGGTACTGAGGAAGAAAAAATGGGTCCATGGATGGGTGCACTAGACGACAATCTGGATGTGCTAAATAAAAGCGATGAAGATGCTGGCGAGTGGGGGCGTGCTGCTACACAAGATTTGATTCGTAGCCGTATTAAAGTTAAATCTCTCAACTTTATGCGTGGCCGCACATTCCTGAACAAATTTCTGATTATCGATGAAGCGCAAAATCTTACCCCTAAACAAATGAAAACACTGATCACGCGCGCAGGCCCTGGTACTAAAGTAGTATGCCTCGGTAACATTGCTCAAATTGATACGCCTTATCTGACTGAAGGTAGCTCAGGGCTTACCTACGTGGTAGATAGGTTCAAAGGCTGGGGTCATAATGGCCACATTACATTATTGCGTGGTGAACGCTCACGCTTGGCTGATTTTGCTGCAGAAGCGCTATAAATGGCATGAGTAAAGGTTTTTATACTTTACTCGTAGCACAGTTTTTATCAGCATTGGCTGATAATGCATTGCTATTTGCTGCAATTGCTTTATTGCAGCAAATGCATGCGCCTGACTGGCATGAGCCGTTACTGTTGCAATTCTTTGTAATCTCTTACATTGTGCTTGCACCGTTTGTAGGCTCATTTGCAGATGCGCTGCCTAAAGGACGCGTCATGTTTATTGCAAACGGCATCAAGTTCGTAGGTAGTATTGCCATGATATTAGGTATGCCGCCACTTTATGCATATGGCATTGTGGGTATTGGTGCAGCAGCGTATTCGCCTGCAAAATATGGTATTTTAACGGAGCTGCTACCGCCTAATAAACTAGTAAGTGCAAATGGCTGGATGGAAGGCTCAACAGTGATTGCCATTATTTTGGGCGCTATAATCGGCGGGATAATGGCCAGTATCGATCCGTATGGAGCCATGATTGGTATCGCTCTGATGTACCTAGTGGCTGCGGCATTCAATATGTTTATTCCTAAGCTACCTGTAGATCATGCAATTGCTAAAAAGAATCTTTTCTTTATTTTGCGCGATTTTTATCAATCATTTATTGCATTATGGCGAGATCCGCAAGGTCAGGTGTCACTAGCTGTCACCACTTTATTTTGGGGCGCAGGCGCCACCTTAAGATTAGTAGTGATTGCTTGGGCAGGCATCGCGCTGGGCTTTGGTTTAGAACATGCGACACAACTCACAGCGACAGTTGCATTAGGTGTAGCTGTAGGCTCAGTGATTGCAGCACGTTACATTACCCTTGAAAATTCAGTAAAAGTTTTACCTGCGGGTATTTTTATGGGCATATTAGTCATTGCCATGGTATTGGTCACCGAATGGCACATCGCAGCTACGTTGCTATTTATCATAGGCGTACTGAGTGGCTTTTTTGTGGTGCCGCTCAACGCGCTTCTGCAACACAGAGGGCATTTACTCATCGGTGCAGGCCATTCTATCGCGGTACAAAACTTTAATGAAAACCTGGGTATTTTATTACTTAGCGGCGCCTATACATTAATGGTTAAAGCAAACTTGCAGATTAATCATATTGTGGTGATTTTCGGTTTGTTTGTGATCATTTCAATGAGCTTTATTAATCGGCTTTATCGCCGTCAGGTACAAGCAGCATAAATTCATAGCTCCTAAATTTATACACTGCCCATAAAAAAGCCTCGAAATCTCGAGGCTTTTTTAATAACTACTAGTGTTAGTGTAACTTTACTTGCGTTTCAGTCCGTCTAGTAATCATACGGCCTATCGTTTGCAAAAATACTGAAAAGAAGCCATGTAACGCCATAAGATGCATTTTATATAATGATTTATACATTAACCTCGCAAACAAGCCCTCAATAAATAAGCTACCACCACCAATCGACCCCATCAAGCTACCTACTGCTGAGTAACGGCCTAAATTCACTAAAGAACCGTAATCTCGGTAAGTATATTCCGGTAGTTCTGTTTTCCCGGCTAAACGATATTTCACCGTTTTAATCAACATAGAGGCCTGTTGATGTGCAGATTGCGCTCTTGGTGGTACATTCGCCTCATGTCCCGGCCATGGACAAGCGGCACAGTCGCCAAATGCAAATATATTGTTATCCAATGTTGTTTGCAATGTACGCTTAACGAGCAATTGATTAATCCGATTGGTTTCTAACCCCGCGATTTCATGCAAGAAATCTGGCGCTTTAATCCCTGCAGCCCATATCACTAATGCTGACGGAATAAATTTTCCACTATGGGTATAAACACCTTTGTTGCTCACCTCAGTCACACGTTCACCCGTGTAAAGATTAACTTTTAACTTTCTGAGTTCCAAGGCTACAGAGCTAGAGAGTCTAGCGGGTAGTGCGGGCAATACACGTTCGTTAGCTTCAATTAATGATATCTTAATATCACGGTCTGGATCAATTTTATCAAGACCGTAAGCTGCTAGTTCTCGCGTTGTATTATGCAACTCGGCAGATAACTCAACACCAGTAGCACCTGCGCCTACAATCACTACTTCAAGCTGTCCTGCATATATAGGTTCAACCTGCGTTTGTGCGCGCACTAAAGCATTATGTAGGCGCCGATGGAATTTTTCAGCTTGCTCTTGAGTATCCAATGCAATTGAATACTCACTTGCGCCTTTAACGCCGAAATCATTTGTAGTACTACCTACGGCAATAATTAGAGTATCGTACTGAAACTCCCGCCTTGGAATCACTTCAATACCATCTTCATCATAATTAGGCGCAATAGAAATCATGCGCTGCGCCCTATCCAGCCTATCCATACTGCCGAGGCGAAACTTAAAGTGGTGCCAGTGTGCTTGCGCCAGATAATCCAGCTCATGCCTCTCAGGATTCATACTACCTGCGGCAATTTCATGTAGCAAGGGTTTCCATACATGGGTTTTTGACCTATCTATCAACGTAATCAGCGCTTTTCCCTTACGGCCTAGGCTATCACCAAGTTTGGTTGCTAGTTCTAAACCCCCAGCGCCTCCACCTACAATAACAACGTGATGTAAATCTTTTTGATTATTTTTATCCACAATTAGCCTACTTATAATGTTGCTGCCTTAAAACAAAAACGCGCCTGCTAGATTCCAGCAAGCGCGGTCTTAAGAAATTAAATGATTACTCGTTGCCAGTTACATTACTCATGCTACGTACCCAAGCGATTATTTTCAATAATTCATCAGGGGTAATACCATTCTTAGGATCTGTTGGATCCATTAGGCCAATACCCTTAGCCCCCATGCCACCGTTCGTACCATGCCAAACAGTTTCAAACATGCCTTTATTCGTCGCATCTTTTGGATATTTGTAGTCTGGGCCTACTAAACCAGGACCAACTTGACCCCCAGCCTCTGGGCCATGGCATTGTGTACAGGAATATAACTGAAATATTTTCTTACCTTTTGCAATGGCTTCTGCATTACCGATATATGGGTTTTTACCTGTGGTCATAAACTCTTTGGCAGCGGGAGTATCAAATAAAGCTGCATCAATCACCAATGGTTTACTATCTTGAGTGGTCACAAACTCAACCATTTTTCCACTAGACGCTGACGAAGATGCATCAGAAGTTGCACTTGAATCTTTTTTATCGCATGCGCTTAACGCTACTAACATTAACGTTAAGAATATGCTTAATTTTACTTTACACATTTTGACACTCCATGCTTTTAAATTTTAATATCACTTAGTAAGGGGCTTATTGATTGCCTATATAAAAAACGGCTACTGCAATTATACAGTAGCCGTTTAAGTTGTTACAGTCTAGTAAGCTTTTGACTTATTTTAACCATGGTGTATCGCCACCACCCTTGTATTGAGTACGTAACCAACCAACTACTTTCAACATATCATCTGTTGATAAGTTCTCTGGGTTACCTAGTTGCTGATGCCATGCGAACATACCACCATTACTACCGCCAGCGATTGTTTCAAAGATGCCTTTATCAGTTACGTGTTTTGAATATTGCCATGTACTATCAGTAATAGATGGGCCCACTTGGCCGCCACCATTTGGACCATGACATTGTGTACAGGAGTAATAACCAAATTTCTTTTTACCTGCTTTTGCGGCTTCTGCATCTGTTGCATATGCCTTTGTGTACGGATTGATACAAGTTGAAAGAAACTCTTTTGCTTGTGGCGTATCGGTTTCTACAACTTTAATTGCTAATGGGCTACCGTCTTTTGTTGATACCAAATTGCAAGCTGCGCTTGCTTGTGTTGATAAGGTCAAACCTACAAATCCAAGCATTGAAACTAACAACGCTGCTTTAATTGCTTTAGTGCCTAACATGTCATCTCCTAATGTATTGAATTTTGCTACGGTCATACATGCTAGTGCATTATTGATCGTGTCATCATCTAACGTAATTATTATTTAAGTGGTTGACGCATCAACTTAAAATAATCGCGGTATTCTACCCTGATTATTGAACTACGTCACCGCCCGTAGTTTTTTCAAGGTTTTTACTGCCTTTTCGGTAGACCTTCATAAGACTATCGCCTTCAACTACAGGTACATGAGGGATACCATAGTCCTCAAGAATTTTATTGATTTTATCTTGATTTCTATCGAGAGCACCTTGAATTAGTTCCATGCGCTCTTTATCCTTTTTGCGTACGCCTATAGAAATGTTCCAGTATTCTTTGCCTTTAGCATTCGTATTTTCGTATTCAGGAATTGGCACTACAACTAAAGGAACCTTTGCTTGTTTAGCAAAATAACCTCCAATGGGGCCCCATACCACAGCAACATCGATATCACCTTTTACCAAGTCATCAATCATAAAACTAGGTGGCAAGTTCAAATCACGTTGCAAACGGTAAGGTCTGGCGTTGCCCATAAGATTATGGTCGTTAAGCGGTATTGTTGCTGGACTTTGCCCTACAATTCCAATACGCGCCTTTGCTAAATCCGGGCTATTCCAATCAGTGATTTTGTATCCGCTATCTTTTCTATATACAAATACACTGCCAGTTCTATAGTAAGGCTTTGACGTTCTAAGTGCATCATAATCGGAAGTAGTGCCCATAATGACATCACAGCGCATCGCATTAATTGTGTTTCTTAGAAAACCTTGACGATTATAAGCGTAGGTATAGGTTAACTTTTTGCCTAAATCCTTTGCTATTACCTCAGCTATCTTATCCTCAAAGCCCTCTTGCTTTGAATTAGAGTTTGGCATTAAATCTGGGTCAGCACATACCTTAAATTCGCTCTCATCAACAACACGTCTTATTTCACCAATACGCCCTTCATCTGCATTTAGTGCTGGGATTTCAGGCTGCTCTCTAGCGTGACTTGTGTTAATTACAATAGACATTAAAGCAATCAACCACAATTTTTTCTTAACATGTTTCAACATTGTTTTTCCTCATCGTCAAAAATATGGCCATAAAACCATTCGCTTGATTGACTACTTATTCAATTAAAAAGTTCTTACACATTGTTACATACTCAATAACTAAGTATTCAAACAACTCACCATTGTAACTAATTTTTATTATTTATAAGACTTTTTAATGCCAACAAATTAATTATTTAAATCTAAAATTATATAATTAATCAAGTACATATAAAAAAACACCCCGACGAATCGGGGTGTTTTATTTTTAAACTAACTTAAGTAGTTAGCTAATAACTAATGTCCGAAGACAATCAATTATAGGCTGAATACTGTTAATGCACCGCCGCCAGGAGCAGCGTTGTATTTAGTTAATTCTTTGTAACCACCAGCAGCACCAAGTGCGTCTGTGTCGTTAGTCATACCTAAGTTCATTGCCACGCCAGCCCAACCACCGATACCTGAAAGCGTACCAACGTATTGTTTACCTTTGTTTGCATAAGTGAACGCATTACCAATCACGCCAGAACCTACTTGGAATTTCCAAAGTTCTTTACCTGATTGTGCATCAACTGCTTTGAACCAACGATCTAAAGTACCGTAGAACACAATGTTTGAAGCAGTTGTTAAAGCACCACCCCAAGCAGAGAATTTCTCTTTGTTATACCATACTTTTTTGTTAGTCATAGGATCATAAGCAGCAAAGCCACCCATCACGCCGTCAGGACCAGCAAACATCGTTAAAGTAGCACCAACCCATGGTTGACCTGCAACATATTTAGACTCAACTGGCTCGTATGTCATACATACGTGGTTCAATGGAGAATAAACTAAACCAGTTTTTGGTGAGTATGCAGCTGGTTGTTGGTCTTTAGTACCCAATGCAGCTGGGCAAACGCCTTTAGCATTGTAGTCTTGGTGAGTTGAAGCTGACGCTTGTTTTTGTGGTACGCCAGTTTTCAAATCAACACCAGTTGACCAGTTAACGAATGGATGTACTTTTTCAGCAGCAATCAATGTACCGTTGCCTGCATTCCAAGTGTACGCAAAACCGTTACGGTCATGGTGCCATGCGTATGTTTTACCACCTTTGTCGAACAAGATTACTTCGTTAATACCATCATAATCCCACTCATCGTGTGGAGTCATTTGCATACCCCATTTTGCAACGCCTGTATCTAAGTCACGAGCAAAAACAGTCATAGACCATTTGTTATCGCCAGGACGGACATCTGGGTTCCAAACTGATGGATTACCTGTTCCGTAATACACTAAGTTTGTTTTTGGATCATACGGCCACCAGCCCCATACAGAGCCACCACCATGTTGCCAACCATCTTTAACTGCTTGTGGTTTTAACCATGTACGTGTACCAAGTTCTTTTTCGCCGATTTTCAATTGATCGTTAGGGATCATTTTGAAAGAACCGCCTTGTTTGTTACCACCGTTTACATCTTGGTAAACTGATAATGCGCTGTATTGTGGGTTTTCTTTGTTGAAATCAGCACCGATTAACATTTCAGCATCAGGACCTGTTGAGTATGCTTTCCATGCTAATGAACCGTCTTTTAAGTTGTAAGCTGCGATAAAGCAACGAACACCGAATTCAGCACCTGAACAACCAGTTAATACTTTGTCTTTGATCACGTGTGGCGCGTTAGTGTTTGTAGCACCAACTTTTGGATCATTAACTAAAACTGACCATGCTTTAGCACCAGTTTTAGCATCTAAAGCAACTAAATTACCATCATTTTGTTGTAGATAGATTTTACCGTCGCCGAAGCCTAAGCCACGTGAAACGTTATCGCAACATAGTACAGCTTGTACTGATGGATCTTGTTTCGGGAAATATGACCAAACGATTTTTTGATTGTCGTTTAAATCAAGAGCGTATACGTTGTTTGGGAATGCTGTATGTACATACATCATGTTACCAACAACGATTGGTGAACCTTCGTGACCACGGTTTACACCAGTAGCGAATGTCCATGCTGCTTTAAGGTTTTTAACGTTACCTTTGTTTACTTGTGCTAAAGCACTGTAACCATTGTTTGAATGGTTACCACGTGGGTGAGCCCAGTTATTTGCGTTTGCAATTGCTGCTTCTTGATCTGCAGCTGCAGATGCCACCATAGGCATTGCTACTGACAAACCAGCAACCAAACCAAGTGCTAACTTAATTTTGTTAACTTGCATTTTAATCTCCAAAGTTATACTACTAAGGGTTTGTAAACATTTGTTACATAGTTATTTAAAACTAAGATTGTTAAAGTTTTTTGATGTAACCTCAAATTTTTTAACATTTGTTTTAATAAAACTAGTTAACTTTATTCCATCACATTTTCATGTGCGTACAGAACTATATTCCACTCACATACTATTTGCAATACATTAGTTACAATTTATTTACAATATTTTAACAACAAGTAATGAATCCATTTTTAACAAATTGAGGCATTAGTTACAATTCTTTATATACAAATATTTTAGCGAACATCGCTAAATGCTAATATAGCTACAAATAACATTAATAATCAATTAGAAAGCGCCGTTTTAATATGCAAACCACTGCTTACAACTTATATCCGGAATTAGAAGCTTTTGAAAAAAAATTCTTAAAAGTAGACGGATTGCATGAGATTTATTATGAAGTGTGTGGAAATCCTCAAGGTGTACCAGTTGTGTTTTTACATGGTGGGCCCGGTAGCGGCTGCAATCCAACGCAACGCCGATTTTTTGATCCTACTTATTATCGTATTGTTCTATTCGATCAACGCGGATGTGGCCGAAGTTTGCCACGGGGTGCAACAGCGCAAAATACAACCGCTGATTTAGTTTCTGATATTAATGCTCTCCGTAAAGCTTTGGATATAGAGGAGTGGTTAGTATTCGGCGGATCATGGGGCAGCACGCTGGCACTCAATTATGCTTTAGCTTTTCCGCAGCAGGTTACAGGACTAATCCTCCGCGGCATATTTTTAAGCCGCCCTTCAGAGCTCAATTGGTTTTTGGGTGATGTTGCGCATTTTTATCCAGAGGTATGGCATGCACTTATCTCTTATATACCTGTAGATGAACAACATGATGTATTAACTGCGTATAGCCAGCGTATATTTAATGAGGATAGCGCCATTAACATTCCTGCAGCAGAACAATGGAATGCTTTTGAAAATGCGATCATGCGTTTAGTGCCTAATGAACCTAAGGAATCTGACAGTAAAGATGCTAAATCTAGCAAGGCTATTACTGAGCAAGCGGCTATTGAAGTCGCTAGGGCACGCGTACAGATTCATTATATACAGCACCATTGCTTTATTGATGGACAAGCTATATTAAGAGACTGCAATAAGCTTGGGCATATTCCGACAATTATCGTACAAGGTCGCTATGATATGGTGTGCCCGCCTAAAAGTGCTTGGGAGCTAAGCCGCGTAATGCCTCATGCGGAATTTCATATCATTCAGGATGCAGGACATTCTGCTATGGAATTGGGTGTAACCTCTGCGTTGATTGCTGCCACTGAACAATTTAAGCATCGCTGAATAATGGCTTACAATTTAAATATCGCTGCAATCACTATATAGACATGGATAAAATACCTGATACTGCTAAGCAGAACTCAAAGTTCCAGATAGGCCTGCAAAATGCGATTAACTCTCCGCGTAATGCTTATGCACGGCAGCGCTACAACACGCCGTTATTCGTGCTGCATGAAACGTTAAGCGCATTTGGCCGGCATAATACGCTCGGGCTGTCTGCATCACTATCTTTCTATGCCATGTTTGCGCTTATTCCGCTTGTATTGCTGATGTTTTTTTTGCTTAGCCATCTGGTGTTAACTTCAGATTATGCCATTGTAAAACTCGCTATCATCACCGGTAATCTAGTACCAAAATTAAGCAGCTCGATTATGGTAGAAGTGTATAACGCTGCACAGCAAAAAGCAGCCTGGGGCGCACTAGGGTTATTTGTGTTGCTATGGGCAGTTACGCCATTAGCGGGTGCGATGCGTTCCACTTTTTATAATATTGCAGCATTAGTAGAGGCACCTTCGTTTATAAAACGCAAAATTAAAGACATGATTGCGGTAATCGGCATGTTGTTACTGTTCTTTTTATTTACGTTTGCAGGCTTGGCTTTAGATAAAGTAATGGCATTCCTAGGCACTGATACTCAATACTTGCAATATGACGTGATCAGTACATTCACTTCACTAGCAATAACCACGTTACTGATTGCGATATTTTATTTTGTATTTTTCCCCGTAAGGTTATATCTCAAACATATTTTTATAGGTGCGTTGTTTACTGCAGTTCTTTGGCTGCTGATGCGCCCAGCATTCAGCTTGTTTTTAACCGTTAATGAATCTTACGGCTCTGTGTTTGGTAGCATGAAAAATCTTTTCATCTCAATTACCTGGCTATATTTTAATTTTGCAGTTTTTTTATTAGGTACCGAGCTCATTGCCACTTTGCGCAAAAAAGACGTACTGCTGTTAAAGGGTCTATTTAGCGATCATCCGCCAGAACAATCTAAACTCGAATCCAATTACATGCAAAAACTGATGCAACGCTATGGAAAAACCTTTCAGTTAGGCGACCATATTTTTGATCAGGGCGACTCAGCACGTAATTTATACTACATGCTGAATGGCCAAGTGCAGCTTGTACAACATGGTAAAGTGATTCGGACTATTGAAGCTGGTGATTACTTTGGAGAATTGGCATTACTTTCCAATATGCCAGCGATTGCAGACGCGGTCGTAACCTCCGATAAGGCAGATGTTGTGCTTATCTACCCAGATAATATTGAAACACTATTATTAGACGAACCAAAAGTTGCAATGAAATTTTTACGTCAAATGGCAACCCGATTACAAATGCACAGTGAATAATTTTGTATGAATTCCATTAGAACAACTTTTTAATTCATACGGAATGTCGGCAAACATCCATTAATATATATTGAGTAGCAAAATATCCTGTAACAAAAAATTATGGCAAAACTAACTCACTTAACCACTAATCAGCCGAGTCAGCAAGAAATGCAGCCGGTGCTTCAATGGCTTAACGCGGGCAAGTGGGCAGAAGCAGAAGCTGGGGCAAAGAAACTATTGGCACGTTATCCTGATACGTTTATCTTGTATCAGATATCAGCTATTGCACAAGATGGCTTGTTTAAGTTTACAGATGCGATTGCGAGCTATAACAAGGCTATTGCTTTGCAACCTAATACGCCAGACTTGTACTTTAATCTGGGTATCGTGCTGACTAATGTGGGTAGACTTGATGAGGCAGTGACTACCTACCGTAAAGCCATTGCATTACAGCCACAGTTTTTTGAAGCGCATGGGAATTTAGGTACTGCATTGCAAAAACAGGGCAAGCTTGAAGAAGCGATTGCCAGTTACAAACGCGGCTTAAGCATTAATCCACAAGATGCGCGAGGTCACTTTAACCTAGGTACGGCTTTACGCGATAATGGTAACCTTGAAGCTGCAGTCAGTAGCTATCAACAAGCGATCTTGCTATTTCCTAATTACACGGATGCGCATAATAATTTAGGCGAAACCTTACGAGACCAAGGGAATATGGAAGCCGCCGTTAAGTGCTACCAGCATGCATTAGCACTCAACCCCCAGCACCCGCATGCCAATTACAATATGGCTGAGTTTTTGTACCTGGCAAAACGATTTGACGAAGCCATTCCGTTTTTTGAAACTTCGCAATTAGACGATTGGCAGGCACGTAGCCTCTATTGTTTATACAAAGCAGAACACTTTGATGCGTTTAAAACTAAGTTAGATACCTTGGCCGCTACAACTCGGCATACCTCGCCATTTATCGCCACGCTGGCCACGCATTACGCCATTAATTTTGGGGTAGAAAATCCTTATAACTATTGCAAAAATGGCTTTGATTATGTGTATCAGCAAAGTATTCCAATGCTTGCTGAACCTGATAGTGCTTTACTTAAAGACTTACTCCATGATATTAATAACACCGAAATTGCCGAACGTAAACAAGGTATGCTGCACTTTGGTACACAATCAGCAGGCAACCTATTCAAACGACCAGAAGCTTCATTTAAAGCATTATCCGAGCTTATAAAACAAGAATTCATTCACTATAAAAATCGTTACACAGGAGCGGATTGTGAGCTCATTAAGTCATTTCCCAGCACATTAGAGTTTACCAGTTCCTGGTATGTAAAAATGCGTCAAGGCGGGCATCTAGACCCGCACATTCATGAAATTGGCTGGATTAGTGGTGCAGTTTACTTGGCCATGCCCAAGAACACACAACATCCTAATGAAGGTTGTTTTGAATATGGCACCCATGGGGATAATTACCCACAAAAACACAGTAACTTTCCCGCAGAATCGGTTGTGCCTAAGGTGGGAGATATTGTGCTATTCCCTTCATCACTGTTTCATAGAACCGTACCGTTCAACTCAAATGAAGAGCGTATTTGTATCGCATTTGATCTAAAACCGTTCACCCAAATGAGGCCGGAAAATAGTTATTAATTTTTAATACAAATGTGTCAAAATTATTCACTTAGTTGACGAAATTTGGATTCTTTAAATTAATCACAAATATAGCAACTAAAAATTAAAATCATAATATTTATATTAACCATATAGTTAATATAATTAACTTCACTTTACTTTTCTATCGTGCCATTTTTTCATTAACTTGGCTTAAATATTGCTGTAAATTAAATATTAAGTGAGTAATTGGCTTATATCAGGTAAATAATAATGACAAATATGCAATTAGTTGGGGATTGCACAGTATTAATTGTTGATGATCAATCAACGAGTAGAACCATACTGTCGCATGTAGTAAAAAGCATTAATCATAAAACTAACGTGGTTGAAAAAACCAATCCGGAAGAAGCCGTGGAATGGGCTGCGGAAAATACAGCAGATTTAGTGCTTGTTGATTATGTAATGCCAGAAATGAATGGGGTCGAATTTGTGCGCTTATTAAAAACACTACCCGCATATAAATTTGTTCCAGTGATTATGATCACAATTAAAAGAGATGCGGCAACGCGTTATGCCGCATTAGATGCAGGTATAACCGATTTTTTAAGTAAACCGATAGATGTGTATGAGTGTACGGCACGCAGTAAAAATTTACTCACCATGCGTCAGCAGCATATCGCGTTGCAAACTAAAAGTAATTTGCTAGAAGGCTTGGTAAAGACGGCAACAGTAGAAATTAGGGCAAGGGAAAAAGAAACTTTAATGCGACTTGCTCGGGCTGGTGAACACAAGGATTACGATACTGCAAAACACTTACAACGGATGTCACTTTACAGCCGGGCAATTGCAGAGGCGATTGGTTTTAATGAAGAGGAAGCTGAGATCATTGAACTCGCATCACCTTTACACGATATTGGAAAAATTGGCATTCCTGACAGTATCTTACTTAAAAAAGGCCCTTTGGATGCCGAAGAGTTAAAAATAATGCGTAAACATCCGCTTATTGGATATGAGATTTTAGAAGATAGCCCTTCTAAATATTTGCAAAAAGGCGGGGAAATTGCTTTAGCGCATCATGAACGCTTTGACGGTACTGGCTATCCATACGGATTGAAAGGACTTGAAATTCCACTTTCAGCACGTATTGTCGCTATTGCAGATGTTTTTGATGCCCTGACAAGTGTACGGCCTTATAAAGAGGCTTGGAGTATAGATAAGGCACTGGAATATATAAGTAATGAAAGCGGTAAACATTTTGACCCAGAATTAGTGACAGTCATGTTATCCATTCGTACTGTCATTGAAGAAATTTACAAGGAACACTCGGCAGTGGTGCTTTAGCATTATGAAAGTTAGCAATATTCGTAGTGCAGCAAAATTTAGACAAACGGCTTTACTAATTGATGATCAACCCACGGTATTAGATATTCATGCTGCAATTTTGAAATCACTCAAAATGAACTTGAAAATTGTAAAGATGACAGACCCTTTTGAGGCCTTAGATTGGATGCGAAACAAGCAGGTAGACTTAATTATTACGGATTTTCGTATGCATCACATGAATGGAATGGAGTTTGTATTGGCAATTAATAAAGCATGTAATGCTTTATTGAATTCTATAATCGTGGTAACTGTGCTTAAAGATAAAGCGATTCATCAACAGTTACTAGCAGCAGGCGCAGCGGCATGTTTGACTAAACCTGCACAAACGCTTGAATTAGCAACAGTAGCAAAAACCTTACTTGAAAAAAGTAAACAAAATTACAGCCTTGGGCTAATTGATTAGCGAGAAAATATGCTGAAATCACTTAAGAATTGGTATAAAAATGCCGCTAGTCATTGCGACCCTCTAGAACTTGAGCAGGCTGCAATTAGAATAGCTGTTGGTATTGTAATCTTGGTTTTAATAATTTACAGCTACCTAAATCAGTCATTAAGTCACCAAGAGTATATTGCCTTTAAAATTGATTTTGTTTTTGAAATACTTGCGATATTACTCATCATTGCAATTATCAAAAACAAATTTAACCCTATCCACCGCAGAATTGCAGGCGCTTGGTTAGATATTGGCGCTGCGTCAATTTTTATGTCTCTTACTGCAGATATTGGTGTAATGCTAGTAACTGTGTATTTGTGGACAATCTTTGGTAATGGATTTAGGTATGGGAAGAAATATCTCTACCACGCTCAACTTCTTAGTATTGCTGGTTTTCTCATTGCAACGAATTTAAGCCCATACTGGGAAACTCATCAAACAATCGGCTACAGTGTAATTGTTATGCTGATCGCTTTACCACTTTATGTGGCTAAACTGATTACTCGATTACACGAAGCAATACATAAAGCTGAAATTGAGCAACAAAAAGCAGCTGAAGCTAGTCTCGCAAAAACACAATTTGTCGCTAATATGAGTCATGAGATCCGTACCCCACTAAATGGCATTATTGGTATCAGTACCTTATTTAAAACCACGCCGCTTAATGCAGATCAGCAAGATTTACTCAAAACACTGGAGAGCTCCTCTAAACTTCTGCTCTCTTTATTAAATAATGTACTAGATTTTACGAAGATTGAAGAACGCAAGTTCACCATTGAAAATGTTGCATTTTCTCCCAAAGAAGCCGTACAAGATACCCTTGAAATTTTTCGCTCTCAAGCAACTTCCAAAGGCATTCAACTAGGCGCTAGCATCACTGATTCATTAAGCAATTTAAAAGGTGATGCTTTCGTATTACGTCAAGTACTAGCCAATTTAATGGGAAATGCAGTTAAATTTACCCAAAATGGCAGTGTGACCATTTCCGCCACTGTATTGCATGATAATCAGGAAAAGTCTACCGTACGATTTGAAATTGCCGATACAGGGGAGGGTATTCCAGCAGACAAACAAAATAAAATTTTTGAAAGTTTCACGCAAGCGGACTCTTCTACCACCCGAAAATTTGGAGGAAGTGGTTTAGGACTTACTATTGCCAAGCATATGGTTGAAGCGATGGGAGGTACTTTGAAATTTCAAAGTACTGAAGGAGTGGGAAGTCGCTTCTGGTTTGAACTTACCTTAAAAAAGAGTATTCCCATCGAGTCTATAGTTGAAAAAGCTGCTTTTGATGTAGTAACGCCACTTTCTAAAGCACGAGTATCCATTACTAATACCGACTCACTCAATATTTTAGTCTGTGAAGACGATAGTACCAATCAAAAAATACTCACACGCCTACTTTCACTGCCAGGTCACAAAATCGAGGTTGCTACTAATGGTGATGAGATGTTAGATGCACTTGAGCAAAGGAAATTTGACTTAGTTATTACAGATATGAATATGGCTAAAATGAGTGGCACGGATGCATTAAAGCTCTATAGATTTACAGAGCCGAATGATAAACATACTCGTTTCATTTTATTTACAGCTGATGCTACGTTATCAGCTAGGCAAGCAGCCACTGATGCGGGCTTTGACGCGTTCCTTGCTAAGCCTGTAGATGCTGCAACATTATTCAACACTATTGAGAATATTCTCAGCCTCCCTACCAATACGGCCACACGATGGATGGACAATGCCCTTAATAACATAGTTAATGTTAAAACTGCACTTAAGACAAATAACACATCACTAGATTTAGATACCTTAAAAGAACTCGAAAAGATTGGTGCTGGTGATGATTTATTCATGCATAGACTACTCAGAAATTATTTATCAGATTGCATCAAACTCATTGATAAAATTGAGACAACAGTTAAACAGAAGAATTATGGTGAACTACACGATTATTGTCATGCCTTAAAAGGTAATAGCTTAAGTGTAGGCGCTATACAACTAGCGAAGACAACAGAAATGATAGGCCAACTGAACGCTTCGACGCCTATCACCCAGGCAATTGATCTAATGAATACACTGAACAGTGAATTTTCCAAACTTACAGTTGCAGTAGAAGACTACCTCAGACGCCCTGAGGCAGCCTTAAAAAAATAATTTCATTTTAAGCAGATTGCTTTTCATTAATGTGGGTAACATCTGCACTTACTTTTGTATTTTGCGCACGCACTAAACGCTCCATCACCTTTAAGTTACGCTCATCCAAACGTAGCGCTGCGTCGACCCAGATTTCGGTGATCTCATAAAGCTCCTCAATAGTAAGTGGATTCACACGCTGTTTTGCTCGGTTAATAGCTTGGAACGAATTCAGCGAACGATGATGTTTTTTAATCCAGTGGTTGAGCGCGTACTCTCCTTGACCATCTTCTGCTAATACGTCTACAACACCCATTTGATAAAGCTCCTCACCTGTATAAATTTTCCCAGAACGTACCATTTGTTCAGCAGTATGCATACCAACCTTACGAGATAGGAAACTCAATGCACCCATCCCAGGAAACAGATTAAATAAGACCTCTGGCAAACCCATCACAGCACTCTTCTCTGCAATAAGAATGTGTGCTGATAATGCCGATTCAAAACCACCACCCATCGCCTGGCCTTGTACCAAGGCAATAGTCGTAATTGGGGCACGCATACTATAGAAAGTCCATAAATTTTCTATACAAAGCTTGGCATAAGCAAGTAAATGTTCTCTGTCTTGAGACATAATCAACTCCCGAAATACTGACAGATCACCACCCAAATTGAATACACCTTCTACATTTGAAGCTAAGACCAAATAATTAACTTGCTGTGCCTTGCCTTGCGAAGTGATGCGACCTTGTGTGTTTTGCAAATATAGGTGATGTTGTAATAAGTCACTCAAGCAAATCTTATTAAAACAAGGTCGGGGTTCTGGTCGCATGATTGACCACATCACACCAAACTCACTGTCAAAACGTGTATTAATTTGTTGAAAATTTGAAGTACTAAACTGTTGAAAATCTACTATCGTGTTCATGCAAGCTCCTATGGTTAGCAAAGTTGTGGTTTAAAAGTATTTAACAAATGTCACTATAGGCCTAAAAATTAAGCCTCTCAAGTAAATGAATTTTGAGAATTTATTTTTTTCATGTAGATTGTTGCTACAAAAGAATAAAAATTCTTATTATTTTCAATAATTCTCCT
>DASQFK010000046.1:0-6143 GCA_035633175.1 Methylotenera sp. | reverse complement strand
AAAACAGAATTGCGTAGTTTTATTACACGTCGCCGCAAGGCTGTTTAGTTTAATATTACAAACATCTCGCCTATTAAGCTGGGCTTAGTATGCGAGATGGCTACTTTGATTAATCTTTGCGTGCATAAGCCCAACGCAACCAAACTCTAAACTGCCTGTAATGTTCTGCATCTACAGCATCAGTAAATATAATCACATGCTGTGCAAATAAATTATGCTGCCATGACGCATTCATAAGCTGACTGTTTAACACTGTTAAATACGGTGTCACTACAGAGCTTGTCTGCGTTGCCACTTGCAATTCCTTGCCATCTTTTCGTATTAACTGAAGTTGATTCCTGCTGTTAATTTTTAGCGCTACACATGACCACGGCAGTAATAATAAGCCATGCTTGCACACTGCATAACAAGTAAAAATAACAATTAACAGGCTGGCAGCCAATTTAATCTGCCACGCTAAAGACAGCAGCATTACAATAGATAATGCACCGCAGCTCATCAAAGTAAATAAATAACTCGCGATGATAGAAGGCTTGAAATCGAGTTGTATTGGCTTCACTATAACAGTACAAGTTTGAACATATTCTAAGTATAAATAAGTTATATCAATAAAGGGCAGTATGCACATGCAAGAATGGCATCAATTTCTTAAAGACTCATCGTCTGACAATACAACTAGTAGCAATCATTCTGGTGACAATCAAAATGTAGTGATAGAAAACAATATCGTTGTTAGCTTTGACAACCCTGCAATCGAGCGTCAAGCACTTATTAATCAAACCGTCATATGTGACCTATCACATCTAGGATTATTGCAGCTACAAGGTGCAGATGCGCTGACGTTTCTACAAGGCCAAGTGACCAACGACATTAAATTATTGGATGGCCGTAACGCCCATTACACCGCTTATTGCAATCCAAAGGGTCGCATGCTGGGATTGTTTCTAGCCTTTTCGCATGATGATCATCTGCATTTACAGATGCCAAAAGAGCTGGTTGAATCCATTGCTAAACGTTTAAAAATGTACGTGATGCGTAGCAAAGTGGTCATTACAGACGCATCAGAATCTATTATCAAAATAGGCTTGAATGGTAGTAATGCCACTGAGTTACTTAAGCCTTTATTTAGCCAAATACCGCAAAATGATTACGAACTCGTAAGCTTAGAAAATGGTGCTTTATTAAAACTGCCTGGCTCCACGCCTCGCTATGAAATTTTTACCGATAGTATAAATGCGCCGGCAATTTGGAACGCGTTAAAAGTGAATGCTAAACCTGTTGGTGCTGCTTGTTGGGAATGGCTAGAGATTCAAGCTGGCATACCTGAAATCATGCTGAAAACCCAAGAAGAGTTTGTGCCGCAAATGCTGAATCTGGATGCGCTCAATGCCATTAATTATAAAAAAGGGTGTTATACAGGCCAGGAGATCGTCGCACGTACGCATTATTTAGGTAAGATAAAACGTCGTACCCAACTTGCGCATATTGCAAGTGCAACAATGCCCGTGCTAGGTGATGATGTCACCGACGCAGAAAACCAAGCCATTGGTAAAATTGTACGATGTGCGCCTGCGATTGATGCTGGCTTTGATGTTCTGGTTGAATGCAGATTAGAACATGTGAAAGAAAATGGGGTGTTTTGGAACGGAATTGCCTTAACGATTGAACCATTACCTTATCCATTGGATGAAAGTGCGTAGGTAATTTTACTAAGGGGTAACCGGAGCAGTCTGGCTAGAATTTGAATCTGGTTTGGTTGAGATGGGCGTGATCACCGGTAACTTAGGCAAAGTTGGTTTAGGCAAAGTATTTTCCAGCACCTGGTAAAATACTTCGTCCTGTTTCACCATACCCAATTCACTTCTTGCGCGCTCTTCAATCGCTGCACGACCGCTTTTTAAATCACGCACTTCAGCATCTAAGGTATCGTTACGTGCTTTGAGCGTATTGTTTTTCTCTTGGCTATTAGCCACTTGCCGACTTAAATCCCACACACGCAACCAACTCCCCTTGCCTAGCCACAGTGGGTACTGCAGCAAGGCAATAAGGATAACGAAGATTAAAGTTAAGGCTTTCACTTATTGAGACTTAAACTAGACTACCTGTACCACCTATTTAAATAACTGATAAAACGCTGCCATACCCGCATAGCTGGTTGCATCGCCTAACTCTTCTTCAATACGCAGTAATTGATTATATTTAGCGATACGCTCAGAACGGCAAAGTGATCCTGTTTTAATTTGCAATGCATTGGTTGCCACGGCAATGTCGGCAATGGTGCTGTCTTCTGTTTCACCGGAACGATGTGAAACTACCGCGGTATAACCTGCACGTTTCGCCATTTCAATGGTTTGGAATGTTTCAGTCAAAGTACCGATTTGATTCACCTTAATTAATACCGAGTTAGCGACGCCACGTTTAATGCCTTCACGCAGGATTTTGGTATTGGTCACAAATAAATCATCACCTACCAATTGCGTCGTTTTACCTAAACGTTTCGTCAGGATATCCCAACCGTCCCAGTCAAACTCACCCATACCATCTTCAATACTGATGATAGGATATTTATCACACCAGGTTGCCAAGTAATCCGTAAACTGTGCTGAATTCAGTGATAAACCTTCTGACTCCAAATGGTATTTACCATCTTTATAGAACTCAGTACTTGCACAATCTAAACCTAGATACACATCACGGCCTGGCTCGTAACCTGCATCAGAAATCGCTTCTAAGATATATTGGATGGCAGATTCGTTGGACGGGAGATTTGGTGCGAAACCACCTTCATCGCCAACCGTAGTGGCTAAACCTTTTTTATGTAAAGTTTTCTTCAAGGCATGAAATACTTCTGCACCGCAACGAATCGCTTCACGGAATGTTGGCAAGCCTGCAGGAATAATCATGAACTCTTGCATATCCACGCTGTTATCAGCATGCGCGCCGCCGTTGATGATATTCATCATCGGCGTTGGCAGCTGCATTGAACCTGAACCGCCGAGGTAGCGATAGAGCGGCAAACCAGACTCTTCTGCGGCGGCACGTGCGCAAGCCATAGAAACAGCTAAAATTGCGTTTGCACCTAAACGGTCTTTATTTTCTGTACCATCAAGCTCAATCAAGGTCTTATCGATAAAGCTTTGCTCTTCAGCGTCCAAGCCAATGATCGCTTCAGTAATTTCAGTGTTCACATTTTCAACAGCTTGCAAAACACCTCTACCTAAATAACGAGTTTTGTCACCATCGCGCAACTCAACCGCTTCTTTTGCGCCGGTAGATGCGCCAGAAGGTACAGCTGCACGGCCAATCACGCCGCTTTCAAGCAATACATCGGCTTCAACAGTTGGGTTACCACGTGAGTCTAAAATTTCACGGGCGATAATATCTACAATAGCGCTCATAACTTTTCCTTAATCTTTAATAAAATATATTTTATTTAATTAACTGGTTTATTCAATTCATTGCTTTTTATAGTGTTGATTCAATAAATCCAGCTTTTTTCACTAATCGATCTAAATCCACTAGCACTTCTAGCAAATCTTTCATTTTATGCAAAGGCCACGCATTTGGGCCATCAGATAACGCAACTGAAGGATCTGGATGCGTTTCCATAAAAATACCGGCAATTCCGCTCGCCACTGCTGCACGCGCTAAAACTGGCACATGCTCACGCTGACCACCGCTTTTATCGCCTTGGCCACCGGGCTGTTGTACAGAATGCGTGGCATCGAACACCACTGGACAGTCGGTTTCACGCATAATGGCTAGACCGCGCATGTCAGAAACTAGAGTATTGTAGCCAAACGACACGCCTCTTTCACAGACCATAATCGTGTCTGCTCCATTATTGGCTTCTTTGGCTTTTTGCACTACTTGGCGCATATCGCCCGGCGCTAAAAACTGGCCTTTTTTGATATTCACCGGCTTACCGCAAGTGGCAACCGCCGTAATAAAGTCGGTCTGGCGACATAAAAATGCGGGGGTTTGAAGTACATCCACCACACTCGCAACCTCTGGCACTTGTTCTTCCGTATGTACATCAGTCAAGATTGGCACGCCGATTTGCCGACGCACTTCATCTAAGATTGTTAAGCCCTCAGTGATACCAAAACCGCGAAACGTTTTATTTGAGCTACGATTCGCTTTGTCGTAAGAAGACTTGTAAATAAAAGGGATTCCGATAGAAGCGCAAATCTCTTTTAATTGCCCGGCAGTATCAATCGCCATTTGTTGCGACTCTATGACACAAGGCCCTGCAATTAAAAATAAAGGATGTTCTAGACCTACATCAAAATTACATAGTTTCATTCTATTACCTTAAGTTTTGCAAAAGTACCCTACGTTATCAAAATACCAATCTTTAATTAAGCTTTTTATTGGCTAAAGCAGCATTCACATAAGCGGTAAATAATGGGTGGCCTGAGCGTGGGTTCGAAGTGAATTCTGGGTGGAATTGGCAAGCCACAAACCAAGGATGTTCACTTTTCGGCAACTCTATCATCTCGCATAAATCTTCAGTTGGTGTTCTGGCAGAGATCACTAACCCAGCCGCTTTTAATTGTTCTACATAATTGTTATTGACTTCATAACGATGGCGATGGCGCTCATTCACTTGTGCGCCATAAATGCTAGCCGCCAAAGTATCCGCTACAGTTGGGCAAGCTTGTGCGCCTAAACGCATCGTACCGCCAAGGTCAGAATCGCTAGAGCGTGTTTCCACACGACCATCTGCCGCTTGCCATTCAGTAATCAGGCCGATGACTTGATGCGGACTTTCCGGGTTAAATTCTGTACTATTAGCATCAGTTAAATTAGCCTGGTTTCTTGCAAACTCAATCACTGCAAGCTGCATACCTAAGCAGATGCCAAGATAAGGAACCTTGTTTTTCCTGGCATAGCCGATTGCTGCAATTTTACCTTCAGTGCCGCGTTTACCAAACCCGCCCGGTACCAGAATCGCATCCATTGCTTTTAATGTATCGGTACCATTCGCTTCGATGTCTTCAGAATCGATGTAATGAATCTTAACCTTAGATTCGGTATGAATACCCGCGTGAATCAAGGCTTCTGTCAAGGATTTGTAGGACTCGGTTAGATCAACATATTTACCGACAAAGGCAATATTCACCAAATGCTTAGGGTTCGCCAGTGCGAAAGAGATTTTTTCCCAGCTGGATAAATCTGCTGCCTTAGCCAGAATATCCAATTTATGACAAACAATTTCATCCAACATTTGGTCATGCAACAGTCCAGGGATTTTATAGATGGAGTCTGCATCAATCGCGCTAATCACCGCTTCTGGCGCCACGTTAGTAAATAAAGCGATTTTTTTACGTTCTTCATCTGGAATGTTACGGTCCGCGCGGCACAGTAAAATATCTGGCTGAATACCAATTTCGCGTAATTCTTTCACTGAATGTTGCGTAGGCTTGGTTTTCAGTTCACCAGCAGCAGCAATCCAAGGCAATAGCGTTAAATGGATATAACAGGCATTGGTTTTACCTGCCTCAAAACCCATTTGGCGAATCGCTTCAAGAAACGGTAATGATTCAATGTCACCTACTGTTCCGCCGACCTCTACAATCGCGACATCTGCCCCTTCGGCACCGCGTTTCACATGAGCTTTAATTTCATCGGTAATGTGTGGAATGACCTGTACGGTTTTACCTAAATATTCACCGCGACGTTCTTTTTTAATCACGGTTTCGTAAATTTGACCGGTAGTGAAATTATTGCGCTTCGCCATGCGCTGGCTAATGAACCGCTCGTAATGCCCTAGATCCAGATCCGTTTCTGCACCATCATCGGTTACGAAAACCTCACCGTGCTGAAAAGGTGACATGGTGCCAGGGTCAACGTTAATGTAAGGATCTAACTTCAACATGGTCACTTTGATACCACGTGATTCTAAGATTGCGCCTAGGCTGGCGGCGGCGATGCCTTTACCAAGAGAGGAAACTACACCGCCGGTTACGAATACATATTTGGTCATGGAAAGGCACTTATTATTTGTTGCAGACGGGAATAGATTTTACCGTAAAACAGGATACGCTCAAAACGTTATGCCAAAATAAAATGCTTTACATGTGAGTTTATAATGTCTAAATGGTCAATTGGATATTGCAAGGGTTCTTTTGTTGGGCTTC
>DASQFK010000045.1:0-11527 GCA_035633175.1 Methylotenera sp. | reverse complement strand
AATTGCTGATTTTTGGGTAGATCAACGTTGATTTTTTCGATTTCAGCAGCAATTTCTTCATCAGTAAGCCCTTTGTCCATAAGCTTATTAATATCGAGGTCTGGTGCGATAAAAATTTGGTCTTTAGCAAACATTTCTATCATGCGAGCGTTAGCTTTTTGGAAGGTTTTTAGAGAGGCTTTGAATGCGTAAAAGCTGCTCTCAATACGCTTAACTAGCTGCGTTTTAATAATAAAAGCAAGGGACTTAGAGATCCGTTCGGCGTTCTCGTAGTTTTCTTGAAATTCAGGCTTTAAACTGGCCACAGCCTGGTAACGTGCATAAGTCAGTTTAGATGGGTCTGTTAAATAGTCTACAGTTTTAAGGAATAAGGCTGATAAAACCGTATCCATAAAGTATTCCACTTTTTTAGGTGGGTTCACTTTGGGAAATATAATTCCTTGTTCTTCTAAGTCTTGTTTGTACGCAGGGATGCTCTCCAAGTCTGTGCGTGAGCGTCTAATCGTTATTGGCTGAATAATGTTCTTGCGAATGTCAGCGTATATCTCTCTGAGCTTTTCAACGTCTAACGCATCCTCTCTTTTTAAATCTTTATAGTTTGAGATGTGTCTGTTAAAAAATGCGGTTAAGTTAGCTACTGGTAGCGTTGATTGCCTTGGTTCTTGGAACAAGGTTACTTGATGCAATATATCGTCTGGGCGATTGTTGAGGGGTGTAGCGGAGACTAGAATAACTTTCTTCTTATCAACAGATTTTTCACCAAAAATTTTGCCTTTGTTGGTGCGCGGGGCTTTACAAATTTTTTGTAATTGATCGAAAGCCCCTGATGTGTGGTTTCTAAATTTGTGTGCCTCATCGACTATGATTAAATCGTAATCTTCCTTTAACCAATAATCTTGATGACCATCTAGAATTTTTTGAAGACTGCCATTGCTAATAAATTTTACATACCGGTCTAACTTGAATTCCCTAAATGTATTTTTCCAGTTCTTCTCTACTGCTGGAGGGTAAACGACTAAAATTTTGGTGTAGTCGCGGCCATTTTTCATAATGAATTTTTTCGCGACAAGCGTAGCAATAATCGTTTTACCAAGCCCGACAACATCCGCAAGAATGAAGCCGTTATGCTCAAGCAGCATGTTAAAGCCTTCATTTACAGCATCAATTTGGTAGCTTAGCTTTTTAAATTGGTCAGGTAAGTCTCCCAACGCGTCTGGATCGTAATCAATATTTTTATCAAAGTATTCTGTTAGCACCTTAACGTAAAGCTCAAATGGCGTTACTGTGTCGTTAAGGTGAGTTTGTTTTTTAATGTCCTGAACATCAACTGGTAATAATGGAATTGATTCTGCCCAAAGCTTTTCAAACTCATCAGTTGCAAATTTTACGTCTTGGTAGTCGTTCAGTTGAACGTTAAATTCATAGTTGTATAACACTCCCGAGCCAAGGCCAGCATCAGTAAAATTTGATGAGCCAGTGATTACAGTTGCCTGGGTGTGTTGATTGAATGGGTCTGGTCTGAATATATAAATCTTTGCGTGAATTTTCTTATCAGGGTGTGCGCGAACTTCTATTTTCTTTGTGATTAGATCGTCAATAAATTGCAGTATGCCGTCTTCTGTTTCTTTGTCATACTTGGCTTCAGCGATGTCTTTTTTTATGTCTTCAATAAACTCATCTTTGGTTTTTTCACTGTTTTTGAAAAAATCTAAGCCTTTGTCATTTGCTTGCGCAAGTAGCTTGTCGACGTTAATGCCAACTAAAATTCTAATTTGAGGAACATGAAGTAAAAAGGGGCGTACTTTAAAGTACCCAGACGAACGAAAATAGCCTACGAGACTATCAAAAAACTTAATGTTTGGATTGTATTTCAATACCCCTTCAAACTTATTAATTAGGGTATTTTCATTTTCGTTTGTAAAGAATTTGGTAGTCATTGGAGGCATTGTTATTTATATATTTTATGACATTCTATTCGATATTTCAGTTGATTACATACTTAACTTAATGTCCGTGGACATCGCCGATATTTATAAGGTATGCGCAAGAATGGATGATTAAAACTTTGTTAGCGTTATAATCAGACAAGAAAAATTACCACATAAATTAGTGCATTGATGAAGAAACAACAAAACCTATGACAAAAGTTCACGTAATAGCTAAACGCGACTTTCTAGAGTCACTAACAAACGCTAAGCCCTTAGATGGATTGTCTGAGATTATCTGGAATGGGTTTGACTCTCAGGCTGAGCACGTTCAAGTATTTTTCGAGTTAAATGATATGAACGGTATTGAGTCAATCAAAGTACGCGACTATGGGTACGGTATAGATCGTCAAAAAGTTGAAAGCTATTTTGGTAATTTGGGTGAGTCTTGGAAAAAAGCACAACATCGTCAAAATGGCAGAGCGCTTCATGGTAAAAATGGTAAAGGAAGATTTAAGGCTTTTGGATTAGGTGAACGCATTGAATGGAACACAAGTTACAAACAAGATGGTAAAACATACTCGTACAAAATTAAAGGAAATATAAATAGTCTAGATGACTTTGATATTTCAGACCCAGTTGAGTCAAAAACATCATCAATTGGAACAGAAGTTGTAATTTATAACTTAAAAAAAGACTTTCGTTCACTACGACAAGATAATGCACCACAAGAGTTGTCAAAGAAATTTGCTGCATACCTAACAGAGTATCCTAGTCTTAAACTTGAGTATAACGGTATTACGATTGATCCTAAAGCCTCTCAGAGCCATCAAAACAACTATTCCCTTGGTGATGTAAAGCTTATTGATGGTCGTTTGGCTAGTGTTGATGTATCAATTATTGAGTGGAAAATCCCGACAGAACGAGCTTTACATTTATGTGATGCGAAAGGTATTTCTTTAGACGAAGTTCCTGCGGGGCAAACGATTAAAGCACCTGGGTTTAATTTTACAGCCTACATAAAGTCAGAATTCTTCCGTGAATTAGACGCAACAAACCAGCTTGGCTTGCCAGATTTACATCCTGATGTTCAAGCTATATTGAAAGTAGCTAAAAATAAAATCAAAGAGCACTTTAGATTACGGTTGCTAGAAAAACAGGGAATGGTTGTTGACCGTTGGAAAAAAGAACATATTTACCCTTATGAAGATAAGGCTCATCTTGACCCTGTAGAAGCGGCAGAAAGGCAAGTTTTTGATATTCTTGCAGTAAATGTTGAAAGTTACTTACCTTCATTTGAAGATGCAGATGAAAAGTCTAAAAAATTTACTTTCAGACTTTTAGCGCAAGCTATACGAGAGAATCCTGATTCAGTTCAAGAAATTATTGGTGAAGTCTTAGGTTTAAAGAAAGCAGACCAAGACGATCTTGCGGATTTACTCAAAAAAACATCACTTTCATCAATTATTAGTTCTGCAAAAATAGTTGCAAATCGCCTTGATTTTCTCAATGCGTTGGAAACCCTACTGTTTGATAAGGAAAATAAAAAGAATCTGCTTGAGCGAGACCAATTACATAAAATACTTGAAAATGAAGCTTGGTTATTCCATGAAGAATTCGCCCTTGCTGGCAGCGAACAAAGGCTTGAAGAAGTGTTAATAAAGCATCTTGATAAGTTAGGTAAACGCGAGGATGATGTTGAGCCTGTCATGGTTGGGGATGGCAAAACAGGTCGAGTTGATCTTTTCTTACATAAAGCAAACCAACCGCGCGCAGGTGAGTACGATTATTTGATAGTTGAATTAAAACGGCCAAAGCAGAAGATTAACCCAGCGGTTATTCAGCAAATAGAAAGCTATGCTATGGCTGTAGCAAGAGATGAACGCTTCTCTGGAATAAAAATCAATTGGACTTTCGTTGCTGTATCAAATGAGCTAGATGACTACGCCAAACGAAAAGCAAATCAGCGTGATAAACCCAAAGGGCAAGTTTATGATGATGCCGAGTTAAACATAAAGGTTTACGCGAAAGAGTGGGCGGAAATTATTAACGATGCAAGAGCAAGACTTTCATTTGTAAACAAACAACTCGCCTATCAAGCAGATAACGACTCGGCTAAGGCTTACTTAAATAAGGCTCATGCCAAATATATTCCGACCTCAGAGATTTCTAGCGAATGATGTTAATCCTTCTTGTAAATGATATGAACTTCGGTATTTTGTAGACTGAGGGATAATGGAAAACTTAGAACGATTAATATACGTTAACATCATAGCCTAACGCTCTAAGAGCCTTGCTTGTCCTTCCATTTCTAGGTGGGAATAACTCTGGCCTAGCCCATCCGACAAGTTCTGCAATAGAGTTAAGTCCGTAATGTGGCAGGTAATACTCTTCGTCTTTACTTGCTTTAAATAAACGTTCCCATAAGTCATCATCCTTACCCTCGTACAAAACATAATTAAGTAGCTGAAGTACATTCCAACCTTTTTTATTTCTTTTTTTCAACAACCATGGCGCGTATAACGCTATGCGCTCCTCAGTTGGAAGGCTTTGTGCGTCAGAAACTTCAAAAGTGGAAAGTTTCATTTTAACAATATGATCTTTAGTAGCGTGTGTACTTAAACAAACCTTAGCAAACTCAAGTTCATTTAACTTAAGTATTTTCTCTTTTGATAGATGATCATGGATCAGTGGTGCACTTTCATAAAAAGTTTTATCCTCATGGGATGGGGCGGATGCAGTAGCTTTCCACCAATTAATCATCTCTAAAACAGCAACATTCGGGTTTCCTTTATTTTTGTTATAAAAGTCCTCATAAGGTTTTGCTCTGCCATCACCTATTTTATTGTAGTAAACTGCATGTAGAAATTGATCAACTTGCCAATTAACTGGAATATCTTCGCTTATCCAAACAGGTCTATTTTTTGATAACAAATCTCCAATACTTCTCAGTTCCGTCAAAGTTTTTAACCATTCTTTTCTAAAAGCTTCTTTTCGTTTGGCGTCTCCTTTTTCGTTTGCTTCAAACATGGGTCCTTGCCAAATCGGTGTTGTTCGTAAATTTTTGCCTTTATCTTCAATACCCAATCTTGCTGCAGCTATCAGCTCTAGTTCTTTAATAACCTCATCTGTTAATGGAAATGATTCGTTAATGTTTTTTAGTGATTCAAAAAAATTTTCAAGCTCATCCAACATTCCACTGCTATGTAAATCATCTTCTGTAAGAAATAAGCCCGCCTCGATATTGCTGTTCCATGCTCTCTCAGTTAGATTGGCGGAACCAATATAAGCACCATAACCTTTCCACCAAATAACTTTACTATGTAAGCAGTCAGGTATTAGTTTGCAAAAAACGTTGTCTTTGTGATGTTTTAGAATACGCCTCAATAGAGATGGTGTTACTGGTACTGTATGATCGTAACGCATCCACAGGTCTAGTCGGTAACGATTCTTAACGCAGTCAGCGATAAAATCTTCTTTTTCATTTGGAAAGTTAGAGCCATAAGCAATGGCCGCCATCACTCCGTCAACTTCAGAACCCGCTGGGGGAAATAAATATTTTAAAAATTTCTTATTTAACGCATTAGCAACAAATTCCATTTTTAAATAACCATATTTTATAATTTACTTATGATTCTAAATGAAAATTCAATATGGGCATGATATTTGATAGAAACCGTTTTTACTTGGCAGGTCACTCACCCCAAGGTGAGTGAAGCTATTTTTCTGCCCTAGCTTAAAAACAGCTGTGCCTGGTTTAACTACCGACAGGTGGTTAAACTTGTCGCTCGTCCAGAGTGGCAACCCAAGCTACGGTAGCCGCACCCTAGTGCGGATAAGTCCTTGTTAGCGAAGCGATCGCCCCAGCGAAACAAGGACGTGCGTAGCTGCCGTCGTCGGTGCCAGCACAAGCTGGCGCTCGACCAAAGAAGAACACAAGTAGCGTGCAGCGAATCCCAACGTCAGGCGGGCGGTAAATCTGCTTGCGTCAGCAATCAGTTTGGCCGTGTTTTCTTCTTTGGTCGAGCGCCAGCGACGGCGACGGCAGGTGAATTTGATATATGGCAAGCGTACAGCGCAGATGCATATCAAAGAGGCTAGAAGCCTACCAAATGTAACAGTCGTCCAGACTGGTAATGTGAGGTGAATGCTTATGCTGCTTGGCATCCAGCCATGTCAGCTTAGCAGAGGATGGCCTCCTAAAAGCTTATGCAGCCCAACTGCATCAGCGATCGCTTTTAAATATCAGACGGTTAAGATGGTTAACAGTCTTGGATAAGTCGGATGGGAAAATAAGTTTTTCTATCCTACTTATCCAAGTAAGCTGTGCATATTTCTATGCAGAATATGACGCGAGCTACATATTTTCTATTTAATAGGTCACTTGACTAAATTCATATTCATAGATAATCTCAATGACAATATGTCCCGTTTTTGAATATACCGTATCCCCTTTTTTCCCTAGATAGACTGAAACCTTTCCCCAAAGCATATCAACCTTATCTCTTTGATTAGGGTATTTTCGATTCATTTCAATATATAGATCTCTTGTTGTATCGTTTACATCAAATAGGTTTGCCATGGGTTAACTTTCTTTTTTAGGGGTTAGTGTTGTTAATAAATTGTTGGTTGATTTGGGCGGCCAGTTATCGAGTGCATACACTGGAAATCTGGCACGATGCTTTTCAGTAATGGGTACGCGTTCCCCTGCAACGGGTACGGATTTAATGAGTTCAAACATGCGGATGAGCCTAGGTGTAAAACTTGCATCTGGGCAAACGTAATGCACCTTGGCATATTCATCACGCTTCATCATTTGCAGGTAAATGGCAAAGATGGCCTCATATCGTTTTAAAGTTTTTATACTACGTTCTAATTCTATTGCTACGATCTGACCTTCAGTATTGGTTGCAATGGCATCTGGCCGCTTTTTAATATCTTTAGGTAAGCGATTGCCAGGAATCCAGTTTGTCCAGCCTTCGCGCACAGCTATGAGCCTTGCACGTTGAATGTCTAAGTAATGTGCAATAGTCATGACGGATTGTTTACTTGGTTCAAAGTGTGGTCTGATTTGCATAGTTTCGTTTTCACTCCACGCAAAGGCTAAACCTTGTGGGGTGATACCCCAAAGACTTAGCCTTAACGCAGTCACTTTGTAACGCAGTAAAAACCCGTCACGCTCCATTTGGCAAATAGTCTTGAATGCTGCTGGTTCTGACAAACCTAGCACACCTGCCAGGTTGGTCAGATTGCTCCAAGTCTCATCGCGTAAAAAACGTAGTACGGCTTCACGCTTGGTTTGCGTTCGTACACAGCGTTGTTGGTATGAGTTAATCAACATCGAGCATACTCTGCGCTGTAGTGAGTGCCGCGTTATTAATTTTACGTCCAGCATCAGTTGGTTTTGATGGTTGCTTGATAGCAATAGGTGTTATCGCCTTAGTGCTTTTATTGACCAAAATGGGGGATGTAAAAAAGAACTTAGCTAAACCAGCGCCAAACAATACTGCGCAACGTTCTGGCAAGGCTTGCAGCATGTTAGTATCAATTAGATTACGATCCGCTTGTCGTAGCGTGCGCTCGCCATTTCTGGTTTCTGTAAGCCCTGCATTGGTTTTTACTTGACGTATTTCATCATCAACCAAAATTAAACCACTCATGCGTGCTAGCCAGTCAGCCGTGTTAGGGTCTTTAACCATATAGGCCAGTTTGATAGCACAGTTCTCATTTACCGATGCTACTACTGAGTCTGCATCTAGGTCGGCTGGGCAGTCACGCAAGTCGCCTAATGATTGGTGTGCAATAATGACGTGAGCACGTTTGTCACGAATAGCACCCAAAGCTTCTAATGATGGGCGTGAAATCAGATACTTGAACTCATCCATAAACAGGCACACATGCCTTGCGGATTCACGCTCACGTACTTCTATATGCTGAATCATGGAAAGCACAAAAATACGTTGCAGTTTAAGGATGCGCGGATTACGCATTGAGCCGCGCACATATATTACTGCGCCTTGTTGCATGAGTTTTGCTAAATCTACACCCTGTGTAGTATTCACCGCAGATACTAATCCGATTTCCTCTAAGTCAGATATGAATTTCTTACCTGCTTCTGCTATATCTGGCTGTTGCTCTATGAGTAATTGCAGCGTATTGATTAATGTTGTTTGGTTGCTATAAGCTAGATTGGCAAATATGCGTGCTGCACGCCTGTCATCTAAACGGTAAAAATCAGCATCCGTGCCTTTTTCACCAAGTGAAAAGCCTGCGGATAATAGCTCTTCAATCTCATTGGCATTTTTATGTTGTAGTGGGTTCCATTGAGTGGCTTCAGCTAGCAAGTCGATATACACGTAAGGCACACCAGCTTCTTGCGCAGCTTTAAGCATCACGTGTGGTAAAAATTCATCATTTTTAGGGTCTACCACAATGACACATTCACCTGATGACAAGGCCTGAGTCAACATGACGCCTGCTGCAACACCTTTGCCAGAGCCAGTAGTGCCAATGATATCCAGGTGCGTTTTTCGCCATTTATCTAAAGGGATGTAAACAGGTTGCTTATGTTCATTTAAGCCAAAGAATATGCCACGTTTCAAGTTAAAGTATTTCTCAGGTGCATAAGCATTCTGCGCATTAGGTAAATGCACACCAATTTGGCGAATATCGGTCTTGCGGTTGCGTTCAACGCTACTGGTTTTAGTGAGGCGGTGTTTAATCACTTCAATGTATGGTGAGCCATAACGAATGATGAGCCAGACTATGACAACCCCTAATAGAGCTTCACCAATAAAGCTCCACAGATAAAATGCGGGTAAATGAAATTCAACCGCAGTAAAGTGAAGTGCAACATGGGGAATGGCAAAGTAAAAGCCCAACTGAAATAGCAAAGCAAGCATAGCTATGCTAGTAAAAAATCCACACGTTTTATTATTGCGATTGAGCCAAGCCAGTGAAATACAAAAGCCGAATATCACACCAACGATAGGCCAAAATTTATCGAGATAGTGAATCCATAGATTTAAAAAGTCGATAACAAGTGCATTGAGTTTATTTGCTAGGTTTTGCATGATTAGTCCTCTTGGTTTAGGTTTGTTGTTGGTTTACGGCCAAGCACTTTGTGCATAGCTGCGAGGTGTTTTTGGATTTCGCTTGGATTGCTGGGCTTGATTACTTCAGCCGTTTTTTTGAGTTGCACTAACTTTGCTTGCTCGCGTGCCGCAGCAACGCGAATGCCTGCCTCTGGCATGAATTGGCCAGTATTTGCACGCGTGATGAGTGAACGTAGATAGCTAAGTGGTGCGCCAGTCACTTTGTTTGCATTTAGGCGAGCGGCCAACTCGTCCAGCACAGCCTGGGCTAATGCTGAATCAATGACATCTAATTGAGACTTGGCAATCTCGCGCTCTTGTGAAGTTAGTTGCTTTGGAAAAATATAGTCTGTACTACCACTAGGAACTTTTGCTACATGGTTATCCTGTAGTAGTGGTCTTATATTTGCAGAACCTTCTAATTGCAAACCCTTAGTGGTTGATACACCAATGCTTGGTGTATCCGAAGCTTGGTTTTGCCGACAGGTGGGAAACCTATCTTTCGATGGACTTAGTTGATTTGAGTTGTTTACGTTTGATAAAGAAGTTTCGATAGCCCAATAGTCTGGGTTATTTAATATCCATTGTTTACCTGTAATTTGGCCAGCTCTATAAGTTTTTTGGCTGACTTCATTTAGTGCCAAGGCCTCTTCATTACTCAGTTGTTTTGGCAATATTTTTATAGCACCAATATTTCGCAATTCTTTAAGATAACTCTTTAGTTGAGTCATCCCGCAAGGCGACATGCCAACGATATGAGAGGAATAAAAGACCCAATCTGATGGGAAGTCCCAAAGCATTGCAAATAAGCCTCTAGCGCCATAACTTAAGCGTGCATCTCGCAATAGCGCCCGTTTAATCGGCTTAGTAAAAGGGGTGTCTTCGCCATTGCGAAGTATTTGGATTCTGCTCATAGCCACTACTTAGTGCTAGCTAGAGCTTGACGTAGTTCACCTACATTCCACCCAGTGGTACGTGGAGATAGTTTTTTTGGTTTGGGAATTCTGCCAGACTTAACCCCACGCCAAACAGTGGCAGGCGAGCACGCAAATAATGCTTTAACTACTGGAAGTCTTACGTTGGCTGAATTAGGAAGTTGGTCAAAGTATTGAAGTGATGCTGAAATGTTTAATGATTGCATAATATTTTTCTCCGTTTCTGCAAAGTGCAGGGCGGATCAAATATTAGTGCTGAGAAATTTCTATAAATCCAATTGGATCCAATTGGAAAAAAATAGTTAATTTAATTACTTAGATTTATATTATTTAAGCTGACGCCCTTGAGCATCTTTTCGGTTTCTTTCCAAAGCATCTGGAATTTCATCTAGCTTGGATTTGACTGTATCAAGTTTTAACGAGAATCCAATTCCATCTATCAATCTATTAATTTTTTTAGCCGTCTCAATTGATGAAATGTCGTTATCAATATTGATTCCTGCTTTGTCGGCTAATGCAGCAATAATAATTAAAAAAGTATTTCGTTCTTTTGGGTGAATTGACTCACTAACAATGCTTTTCTGATTTGTAGATACTTGCATATTATCGAGCTCGATTTGACGTTCAAAATCTTTTAGAGAGTTTAAACTTACTACCAAGAGTGCATGGCTTGGAATTGTTGACATAGGTTTATAGTAACCATCGTCCAGGCCTGTATTGTCAATTTTTATGATGTTTTCTAAAAAGCTATCTAATATGAGCAAACTATTTTTTTCATCATAGTGTTTATGCTTTTCATATAAGCAGTATGTTTTTTTATCGCGTTCAATGTATATGTCTGAAATAGTATGTTGAACTTGGAAGTTCTCTTCTAAAAAGTTTAATAACCTTGCTTTAATGTATTCTTCTCCGCCACCAAAGAGTTTTAGATCCCATGCTCCCTCAATTTTAATCAATTGAGGTGACGTGGAAACATGGTAAGACTTATCTTCAAAATTGACATGACCAAAATTATCAAGTGAAGGCTCAGATGTTGTTTCGCTGAATGGACTTATTGCAACTTCCATTACATCGATAATTTTAGTGAAGTTTATTGATAGCTTTAAATCATTTTCTAATGCTAATTGCAAAATATCTTTTGGTTCTACAGGCTCTGAAAATTGAGTGCTTAAATACTTTGCTGCGTCATCTATTGTTAGCCATTTTTTCAATTTTATTAAATTTTTCAAAATATATCCTTTATCACTAACAATTTCTTATTGATTATTTTTGAGGCTATCAAGATAGTCAGCCCATAGTTGCATCATAGCTTTGCGCTGCTCAATAAATCTTGTGCGATTATAAGCGCTCCCTAAATTGTCAGGTACGGTATGGGCAAGTTGGTGTTCGATAATATGTGGATCAACATTGAGTCGTTCATGTAGTATTGTTCTAGCCATCGCTCTAAAGCCATGCCCTGTTATTTGCGTTTGAGTGTCGTATCCCATGCGTTTGAGTGCAGCGTTTACAGCTGCTTCACTCATTGGTCTTAATGGGGAGTGGCCTCCTGGAAATACATATTCTCTGTGACCAG
>DASQFK010000044.1:0-10488 GCA_035633175.1 Methylotenera sp. | reverse complement strand
TTACTGATGTCAATATTTGCCTTACTTACAACTCGGCCTCCATCAATGAGCACCCCGCCCTGATCAAAAGCTGCGATACCAATACCAGAACGCCCGCCGCGACCAGTTAGATATGCAATTTGTGCTGTGTTCAAATTTAGTTGATATAAATTGTTCACTGCAGCACCTATCGCCAATGCTAACTGTGTACCTGAGCCTAACCCTGCATGTTCAGGAATATGCTGTTTGATATTCAGGTTGAGGCTGCCGTTAAGATTAAGCTTAGCCATGAACTGTTGGACTATATTAGAAGCGCGTGCTGACGACACACCAGTTACTTCCAACTTCTCAGTGATACTTGCAGTTAACTCAAGACTGGGCGCGGTGAGGCTTAAACCTATACTGCCGAATTTCCGCCCTAGCCCACCATGCAAATCAAAAAAACCCATATGCAAACGACCTGTGGTTTGCACACTCACCATAGCTTCTGCCGAGATCGGCATCAGTTTTTGTTGGGCTTCTATGTTCTCGGTTGTTATATTTTCTATTGGTTGCGTCATATCACAATCATTTTTTAAGCATCATGTTTAATTAATAGACTTAATTTTTTAGTTAGCATGAATCATTTTGTCATGCTAGCAAGCATTTAATTCAATGTCATATAGGCAGGCTAACATTATTATTATTTAAAAGTGCAGATTTTAAGGTGACAGCACCCGCATATTTAGGCAAAATAACTACATACTAAAAAAAACTAGATAATTTGTCATCCGCATAAAATCCATCCTGCATCCATCGTTAGCTACAAAGATAGCAAACAATCATTGCGCGATGCTTATGTAGACTCAAAAATTGAGAAATTTAATCACTTGTTTTGAACACCAAGGAAATATATGTCAGTCCACGTTATTCCATTTGAAAATCTACGCAATATAGACGTTCCTTCAGTGGGCGGTAAAAATGCCTCTTTAGGTGAAATGATTTCTCAACTTTCGGCAAAAGGTGTGCGTGTTCCCACTGGTTTTGCAACTACAGCCGATGCGTATCGCGAATTTTTAGCGCAAAACGGCTTAGATGTCAAAATTAACGCTGCGCTTGATACCTTAAACGTCGACGACACCCAGGCACTTGCAATTTGCGGTAAGCAAGTTCGCGAATGGATTATGGAAGCACCGTTCCCAGAAGCACTGAATAAAGCTATTGCGGAAAACTATGCAATCTTAACGGCTAAATCTGGCAACGGCGCAACCTTTGCGGTACGTTCATCTGCAACAGCAGAAGATTTACCTGACGCGTCATTTGCAGGCCAGCAAGAATCATTTTTGAACATCCAAGGTTTAGATAATATTTTGCATGCCATTAAAGAAGTATTTGCTTCTTTATACAACGACCGCGCAATCTCATACCGCGTACACAAAGGCTTTGTACACGCGGATGTTGCGTTATCGGCAGGCGTTCAGCAAATGGTACGCAGTGACATCGGCTGTGCTGGCGTGATGTTTACCATTGATACTGAATCAGGCTTTAAAGATGTCGTGTTTATCACTTCATCTTATGGGCTTGGCGAAACAGTGGTACAAGGCGCTGTAAATCCTGACGAATTTTATGTACACAAACCATTGCTAGCACAAGGCAAACCGGCCATCGTACGCCGCACTATGGGTTCTAAACTCATTAAAATGGTATTTTCTGATGCAACGCGTGCTGGTAAAAGTACCCATACTATTGAAGTTGACGCAGCTGATAGCGACCGTTATTCACTCTCAAATGAGGATATTTTAGAATTAGCACGTTATGCCATGACCATTGAAGCGCATTACGGTTGCCCTATGGACATTGAGTGGGGTAAAAACGGCGTCGATAACAAGCTGTATATTCTGCAAGCACGCCCGGAGACTGTGAAGTCTCAAGAGGCTGCAAACAACATTACCGAAACGTTCAAACTTAATAAACATCAAGCTAAACCGTTAGTTGTCGGTCGTGCAGTCACGCAAAAAGTGGGTGTAGGTCCTGTTAGAATCGTTTTAGATCCAGCAGATATGCACTTGGTGCAACCTGGTGATGTATTAGTTGCTGATATGACAGACCCTAACTGGGAGCCAGTGATGAAGCGTGCGAGCGCGCTTGTTACAAACCGCGGTGGTCGCACTTGCCATGCCGCGATTATTGCCCGTGAATTAGGTATTCCAGCGATTGTAGGTTCAGTCAACGCGACAGACATTCTGCGTGAAGGCGAAATCGTTACCGTATCATGTGCTGAAGGCGAGTCTGGCTTTGTTTACCATGGTGCACTTGACTTTGAAGTGAGTTCGCAAGCAACTGCAACACTGTCTACCGCACCTTGTAAAATCATGATGAACGTAGGCAATCCTGACATGGCGTTTGGTTTTGCAAAAATACCGAATGACGGCGTCGGTTTAGCGCGTTTAGAGTTTGTCATTAACAATATGGTAGGGATACATCCTAAAGCCATTTTGAATTATGATGCGATGCCCACGGCGATTAAAGCAACGATTAAAAACCGTGCGCGCGGATACGCTAGTCCTAAACAGTTTTATATCGATAAAGTGGCTGAAGGTGTTGCTACCATCGCAGCTGCTTTTTATCCAAAACCAGTCATCGTGCGTACTTCGGACTTCAAGTCAAACGAGTACAAGAAATTAGTCGGCGGCGATATTTACGAGCCAGACGAAGAAAACCCGATGATCGGTTTCCGCGGTGCGGCACGCTACATGGCAGAAGACTTTAAAGAGTGCTTCGCGATGGAATGTACCGCCATGAAAAAAGTCCGTGATGAAATGGGCTTAACTAACGTAGAGTTAATGTTACCTTTCGTACGTACCCTAGATGAAGCTAAAGCGGTGACCGAAATTATGGCAGCCAATGGCCTCAAACGTGGTGTCAATGGTTTGCGCCTTATTATGATGTGTGAAATTCCATCTAACGCACTGTTAGCTGAACAGTTCTTACATTATTTTGATGGTTTCTCAATTGGCTCTAACGACTTAACCCAACTTACATTGGGTATGGATAGAGACTCTGGCATTTTGGCAGATGGTTTTGATGAGCGTAATGATGCAGTGAAAGTACTGTTAAAAATGGCCATTAACACTTGTAACCGTTTAGGTAAGTATGTAGGTATTTGCGGTCAAGGTCCATCGGATCACCCCGACTTCGCTGAGTGGTTAGTCGCTGAAGGCATACAGTCTGTTTCACTTAATCCAGATACCGTGGTCGCCACATGGCAACGCTTGACTAAAAAATAATAGCGGTAATTCAATATGCTACGCCGCACAGTATTTTTTGTTTCTGACAGTACCGGTATTACTGCGGGCGCTTTGGGTAAGTTGCTTGAGCATTTCCCAAGCACTAATTTTACCCAAGTGCGCCTGCCATTTACCGATACGCTGGATAAAATCCAGCTAGCACAAGATGCAATTTTAGAAGCAACTGAACTGGATGGCGGACGACCCGTAGTGATTATGTCATTAGGTGACATTATTTTGCGCAACACCTTAAAGCAATCTAATGCCTACTTTATTGACCTATTCACTGCGTTTATTGACCCGTTAGGTATAGAGCTTGAACAGAAGCCGTTAACAGGTTCGGGTATTGCACATAGCATCATGGGCAGCAGTTACCATGACCGTATGGAAGCCATCAACTACACATTAAGTCACGATGATGGCATGACCAATTCAGGCCTTGAAGAAGCACAGGTCATTTTGATTGGTGTTTCTCGTTGCGGAAAAACCCCTACGAGTATTTATTTAGCCATGCAATTTGGTGTAAAAGCCGCGAATTATCCGCTGATTCCAGAAGATTTTGAACGCGGTGCCTTACCCGCTATATTGCATAAGCATCTTGATAAAATTTTTGGTTTAACGATCAAAGCAGAGCGTTTGCATTCCGTTCGTAGTGAACGTAGACCAGATAGTTTCTATGCTTCGCTTGATAATTGTCGTAAAGAAATTATCACAGCAGAAAATCTAATGCGTAACTCGGCAATCACTTGGGCAGATTCAACAAGCCGTTCTATTGAAGAGTTATCAGCGATCATTTTGCAAAAGATACGGCAGCCTAAAAAGTAATTTGAGATGCCAGTAATAAAAAAGGCGCTAATTGCGCCTTTTTTATTACTTCAATCCGAGCTTAATCCTATCCAAAATCTCTGCTGAATCTGGTTTAACATCACTGCTAAAAACGTAAACATTTTTACCGCCTGGCAAAATCACATACTTATAAAAATTCCACATAGGGGCTTGGCCTGTTTTTGCACTCAACTGCTTGTACAGTGGATTAGCATTAGCGCCAGTCACCGAACTTTTTGCAATCATCGGGAATTTAACCGCATAAGTTAACTTACAAAAATCACCGATTTGTTTATTGTTACCCGGTTCTTGCTTAAAGTCATTGGACGGGAAACCTACAACTAGCAAGCCCTTGTCCTTATATTTACTATACAAACCTTCTAAAGCATTGAATTGCGGCGTAAACCCGCATTTACTGGCAGTATTTACTACTAAAATGGGCTTGTCTTGATAGTCGCATAAGTTAAGCTGATCTCCTTGCAAAGTAACTAACTGGTGATTGTAAAGCTCAGAGCAAGCAGCATTCGCCATGTGGGATGTCCCCAATAAAAGAATTGCCAGTAACAAATGCTTCATTTTTTCATCTCTCAAAAACATTACTAAAGAACGACCTATAAATCCCACCCATGATGAATCTGACTAGCGCTTTTGGTAATCGTTCTTAAGATTTACACTGTATAAATTTAATGCAGTAATGTGAATAAAAATCCCAATACTCCGAATACTGAAATCAGTTTGATGATGTTTACCTTGAATTTATATAGCGCCACAAAACCGATGATGGCAAGAATCACTGCGAACCAATCAATTTTCATTCCAAAAGTATTTACCATATAGCTAGGCATCGCCTGTGGCATAAAAACATGCGTGGCAAAAAACAATGCTAAACTTAAAATCACCCCTACTACCGCAGCTGTGATCGCTGTCAGCGGTGCTGTAAACTTTAAATTACCCTGCGTGCTTTCTATAAATGGGCCGCCCATAAAAATAAAGATGAATGATGGTAAGAAAGTAAAGAACGTGACGACGCTTGCTGCAATTATTCCACCCAGCAATGGACTATCTACGCCTAATACCAGATGTGTATAACCGCCCACAAAGCCAACAAATGCCACTATCATGATCAAGGGACCTGGCGTGGTTTCGCCTAAAGCTAATCCATCAATCATTTGTGTTGCACTTAACCAATGATAATAATCTACCGCCCCTTGATACACATAGGGTAATACTGCATATGCGCCGCCAAAAGTAAGTAATGCTGCTTTAGTAAAAAACCAACCCATCTGTGTAAGCGTTGTCTGCCAGCCATAAATTGCTACTAACACACTCATGACCACAGCCCAAAGCGTAAGTCCTACTACCAGTATTTTTACTAAAGATTTAAGATTGAATTTTGCATGTGCTGGCGTAGGTGTATCGTCATCAATCACCGCCCTACCATAACTTTTATCGCTTGAGTTTTTATTATTAGTTTGGTGTCCACTACCACCATTAAACGTGCTGGGTGAATAATGGCTACCTACATAACCGATTAAGGCAGCAGCTAATATAATCAACGGAAACGGTAATTTAAAGCCGGCAATTGCCACGAAAGCAGCCAAGGAAATCACCCACAACCATTTATTTTTTAAGGCACGGCTACCGATTCGATAAGCTGCAAATAACACAATAGCAACAACCGCAGGCTTAATGCCATATAGCACACCAGCTACCACAGGTTGATTACCAAATCTCAAGTAAATAAACGTTAACGCAATTAAAATAAACAAGGATGGCAGTACAAATAAACAACCTGCAATCACACCACCCCAAGTGCGATGCATGAGCCAGCCTATGTAAGTCGCTAATTGTTGAGCCTCAGGGCCTGGCAATACCATGCAATAATTCAGTGCATGCAAAAAGCGTTTTTCCGAAATCCAACGTTTTTTCTCTACCAAATCGTGATGCATGATTGCGATTTGCCCTGCAGGTCCGCCAAAACTGACAAATCCTAACTTTAGCCAATACCAAAAAGCTTCTTTAAAAGAAGGGGTTACTGGTGACCTTTCCAGCTCGGTTAAATTATTTTTCATAGATATTCAATTGGTTAATGGAATGGCTTATTTTTTGCTAATTTTTTAGTTATAGATTGTTATAAAAATGAAGGCATCAGACAATAAAGTGCTCCTAAATATTTATTGATCGATATTAGCAAATATGACCACAAATTATGGAATAATGCGTGCCTTTTTGTTAAGAGCTCTTATAGATTTTTAACACTTATTAATTACTACCAAAGGGAATTATTTTGAAATTAGGTTTTATCGTTTTTGCATTAGCAGCATCTTTTTCTGCAACAGCTTACGCATACGAATGCAACACAGTAATGGGTGGCTGCCCAACTGACACAACACAAGCTACTTCTACCCATATGAGATCTGATCCAGGCATTAAATCTGTCCAGCAAGCAAAAGTACCGAACAAGGCAGTTGCAACTCCAACTACTGCTACTCACAATAAATTAGAAAGCAAAAAGAGTACAGGCCAAGGCTTAATGCAGACGATTAAATAAGCATCCACAATATTCGCAGCAATCGTTAACAATCTAACGATTGCTGTAATGTTTCAATTCGCATTTTAACGACATCTCCCACGTTCAATATGCCACCGTTTATAATACGTGCATTGACGCCTCCATGTCCACGCATGGCATTATAGCCACCCTCTCCTAACAACTCCTCCATGCGTGAGCAAGGTGCGCATATACCCGTAATCTCAAGTAATACCGATCCAATCTGCAAATATTGTGCATGATGTTTAAATAACGGTTTAATGGCTAATAAATTGATGCCTGAAATTACCAAGTTTCGTCTAAGCGTAGTGGCATTTAACTGTGGCAAACGCATGATTTTCGCAATCACTGCAATATGCTCGGCTTGAATCAACGTCACCTGCCTATTGCTGACTTTTTCCGTGATATTTTTAGATTCAATCCCAGGCCTATCATCTTGCAAACCAACACCAGCAATTGCTATTGAGCGTACCAGTTCAATTGCCGGTACACGTCGAGCAGGCCGCACAATAATCGCCTCTAATCGACCTATCTGTGGCATCCTTTGGCTAATAGATTGCAATGTTGATGTGTTGTTATCTTGCATAAGATTTGAGAGGCAGTTTTAATTGCCCCCATTTTGACTGATAGCCCTTTAATTGCACAACATACAAACACAATTTCTTTTACTATACGATATACTCATCAGCAGACTAAAAAATCTTTGCACATTCAATCTCAATATTGCATTATTTTATTTCTTTTATATTTTTTAATTTATAAGCTTAACTATATTGTCCATACAAACCGCATACACCTCATTTTCTAATTTTCCCCAACGGTCCAAACTATTGGAAGAGAAAGCTTTGGGGGCCATCTGCTTTATTGATAATTCCTCCGATAGTAATGCAATTGAAAAAATTGAAATGCCTGCCATTCAATTGCATACCTCTATCTTAGATGGCTTGTATGGAGCATGCGAGATTTGGTTAAGCAATGCCAGCCTTGGCACTGAGAAAGCCTTAACTAATGGCTACCTGGGCGACATTTCGTATCGGCTCAATGATGATTTTTTATTTGGTGTCATTACATTACCTGAATCGGTATCATCAGAGATTGATGGTGATATATCACCCCTGCAATTCACTACTGAATCCGCTTATCGCCAGATTTTTGCGCTAATGGACGAAATGAACTATCCCTATATCTACCGTTTTTGGAATTACATGGAAGATATTAATGGTGTTAGTCATGGGCTGGAGCGTTATCGCCAATTCAATGTGGGGCGAAAAGCTGCTTTTACAGCCTGCAGTAATGCAGTGCATATTCAGTTGCCCGCAGCATGTGCACTAGGTGTGACAGATGGCCCGCTTAGCATTGCCTTCTTGCTTGGACGCCAATCACCAATCGCTATTGAAAATCCCAGACAAATCAGCGCTTATGAGTATCCTGAAGAATATGGTCCGCAAACGCCGAGCTTTTCCCGTGCGACTTTATTACACTCCGAACAGGCTACCCTCTTATTCATATCGGGCACCGCCAGTATTGTGGGGCATCAAACGTTGCATCCAACAGATGTTGTAGCACAAACCAAAGAAACGCTGATTAATCTCGAGGCTGTGATTGCTGAGGCCAATCGAACAATTGGTGAAATAAAATTTGATCTCATGGATGTTTTTTTGCGAGTGTATGTTCGCCACGCAGCTGATTTGTCACTAATAAAAAATGAAATGCAGCGCCATCTGGGGAGTGCGATGAATGCTGTTTTTATACAAGCAGATATATGCCGTCAAGAATTATTACTGGAAATTGAGGCAACTGCGAAATGTATCACTGAAAGTTCGTCCTCTTAAATATTAACTATGTTCAACAGCTTAATGAAACATACAGCCACATTAATAATTCTAGTGTATGACTATCTAGTGTTATACCTTGGCTTGTTATGGCTAGGATTACTAAGCTTGAGTTGGACAATTGTAGCGACCTTACTTTATCCATTATTACCTAAGCGCTATGCAATCCGTTTAGGTCGTTATGCAATCATGCTTAGCTTTCGCGCTTATCTTGCAAGCTTGAGTGCCTCTGGTCGCTGTAGTTTTGATTTAACTGAGTTGGATACATTACGAAATGAAGCTTCGCTGATTATTGCACCTAATCATCCTTGCCTGCTTGATGCAGTCATGATCATTTCGCGATTGCCTAATGTCGCTTGCGTCATGAAATCCGAGTTAATGAACAATATTTTTCTTGGTGCTGGTGCGCGTCTGGCTCGTTATATTCGTAATGAGCCAATACGCCAAATGACACTAGAAGCCAGTGAAGATTTTAAAACAGGTAGCCATCTGCTTTTATTTCCAGAAGGTACTCGCACTACTCACCTGCCTATCAATACTTTAAAAGGCAGCATCGCGCTAATCGCCTTAAAAGCCCATGTTCCAGTGCAAACAGTATTGATAGAAACCAACTCCCCTTATCTCAGCAAAGGCTGGTCATTATTTCGCAAGCCGACTATGCCTGTCAGTTATAAAATAAAACTAGGTAAACGCTTTGACCCACCAGAAAATAGCCACAGTTTCATGACAGAGCTCGAAGACTACTTTTTACACGCGCTACCTTCAATACAACAACCTTATACCCAAACCCCAATGTTTCCTTCCATCGCTATACAAAATAATGATTCGTTTGGCCCCACTTCACAGGAAACAACTTTGTCATGATGACCTCTTCCACAAGCCATATCGTTCTCATACCTAGCTACAATCCAGGACCTAAAGTATATGAGACCGTGCGTACAGCACGTCAATACTGGAATCCAGTATGGGTAGTGATAGACGGAAGTACAGACGGCTCAGAGGTCACTTTACAAGTTATGGCTGCAGAAGATGCTGGATTGCGTGTGATTCATTTACCGCAAAACAAAGGCAAGGGAGGAGCCGTATTGCATGGGCTGGATCAAGCTGCCGCTGAGGGATTTACACATGCACTCACTATGGATTCAGATGGGCAACATCCACCAGATCTGATTCCCACCTTCATGGCTGAATCCATTAGACAACCAAATGCAATGATTTTGGGCATGCCAATATTTGATGCCAGTGCGCCGAATATACGTGTGCAGGGACGAAAACTATCTAACTGGTGGGCCAATGTGGAAACCTTGTGGGCAGGTATCGGTGATTCACTATTCGGCTTTCGCATTTACCCCATAGATCCATTAAGAAAAGTCATGCGCTACCAGCCATGGATGCGTCATTTCGATTTTGACCCAGAAGCAGCGATTAGATTAAGCTGGCGTGGCGTTAAAGTGGTGAATCTACCGGCACCTGTACGTTATTTCACCATCGATGAAGGTGGCGTTTCGCATTTTCGCTACTTGCGTGACAATATACTGCTGACTTGGATGTATACACGATTATTTATCGGCTTTGTATTGCGATTACCTATGTTGTTGACGCGACGTTTGCTGAATATGTTTAACAGCTAGTACGTAATCAAATACTGCTTTTAGGCCAAAAAGCAGTTGTTCCTTTTTCAAGTTACGAGATACTCAATACTTTTTCTAGCGCCTATATAGTTTAGAAAAATGAATGTAGTTGAGAGATGGCACTTGAGAAACACTAAGTAAACTTTTTTTGTGCAAAATTGTCACATTCTTACTAACTCGAGCTTTGTGCAATGCACATACGTTCACAGTATTGCACTACCTTCTTAACTTAAAGAGGCTCAAGGGAATTGCCTGTAATTCAATTAAGCAAAGGAGACTGAAATGGCTAAAGTACTCTGTGTACTCTATGACGATCCTGTCACTGGCTACCCAAAATCTTATGCACGCGATGGTATTCCCGTAATAAAAACTTATCCTGGTGGGCAGACTTTACCCACACCCAA
>DASQFK010000043.1:0-17408 GCA_035633175.1 Methylotenera sp. | reverse complement strand
CCAACTTACACGGCACGGAATTAAAAAGAATTGCTCGGTTAATTATGAAAAAACAATTATTTGAGCTAGATTTAGCCAATTCTGAAAAAGCTGAAGCACTAATTCACACTCTGGAATCAATGGGAGCAAGCATTGAAGTTAAATAACAAACCCCTAACCTATCATTCAAGCGGGACGCCTAACGGCGCCCCTTAATTCAAACGTTAGGTGTAAAACAAAATGCTTGTCGGATACACGATTTCTGGAAATGCATCAAACGACGCTGAATTTTTTGATGGCAGTGAACCTGAAGGTACATGGTGTAAAGAATGCGGAACTTGTCTAAATACAGAATTCGTACCAAGTTTTTTATCTATCTCAAAATCAAAAAAGTATGACATCTCGTACACACAAGACCTTCGAACAATTTTTTCAGAAAATATGGCTCTCTTTCTAAGTGAAGTCTTAAACTGTGCGGAGATATTCAAACCTATCAAAACTTCTTGGGAAAACCACTATTATGTTTATCCAAAAATATCGCTGCCATTTGATGCAATTACGCGAAAAACCAAATTCATTTCACCTTGTAGCTCTTGCGGTGGTTTCAGAGACATTGTTGGAGCACATCCAGCCTTTCTAAAAGTTTCAGCCCCAATAGAAAACGGCCTATTTAAAAGCGATGTTACCTTCTCCAGCTACAAATCGAAGCATCCGCTTTTGTTCGTGAGCCACGAATGGATGGAGAAAATTAAGGCACAACGTTTTCGTGGTGTTGTATTTCATGAAGTTCATTCCACTAATACACCTAACCCATCATTCAAGCGGGACGCCTAACGGCGCCCCTTAATTCAAACGTTAGGCCACATGAGATTTTTTTGCTTATTCATCTTGCTTTGCATTTCCTGCCAGTCACTGGCAGAAGATGCCTTACCGAAAGATGTTTCAAGCTATTTAGAACTGCGCGAATCATGCGACCACTGGCGAGGTGAGTATGGTTACGATGAAGAAAGGCAAGCCGATATTAACTGGTCAATTTGCCAATCCTGCACAGGAACCGATGCAAAACTAACAAAACTCAAACACAAATATAAGAACCAAGAAAACATTCTTACAAAACTAAATGAGTTAGAGTCCGAGATTGAACCAAAAGACAAATCAGCGGCACGACAGTTCTGTAAGGAAACAAGGAAACCTGAATGGTACAAATAAGTTATGGCCTAACCCATCCATCAAGCGGGACGCCTTGCGGCGCCCCTTATGTCAAACGTTAGAGATATGCCAAAACTGAAATGTCCGCACTGTGATAAGCCCCTCGGTTGGAAGCTCCTTCGTGGGAAACCATTGCCGGGTGAAAGGAAAGTTCTTCCAAATAATGCCGTGTTAGTGTGTCCCTTTTGCAAGGGTGAGCTATATAACAATCCGCATCCCGCCGAGCACTGGATTTTTCTAGCCTTCCTCCCTATGTTTTTTGTGTTCCAGTTCCAACTCGAGAACCCTTGGATGCTGCTGTTATCTCTATTCATAGGCGCAGGAGCAACGATCTATGTTCACTTCAAATATCTTCGCAATTGGCCGCGCTTTTCATCAAAGCCTATGCCCATTAAATTCCCGTTCAATTGGAAACGTTGATAATATATCTAACCCATCATTCAAGCGGGACGCCTAACGGCGCCCCTCATTCAAACGTTAGGCGAGCGTATCGGAGCCGATGCTCGCGCTATCATTTCTTAGGGGCTCCATCACCATTAGGAGTGACGCACAATGAAAAATACACTTATTGCCCTATCCGTAGCTGTCGCCGTTGCCAGTCTGGGAACGCCCGCAAGTTGGGCAGACTCGGCAAATCACATGATGGTCACGCCATCTGATCTTAAATGGGCGGACGTTCCGTCACTGCCGCCGGGCGCGAAAATCGCCGTGATCGAAGGCCCAATGAACGAGGCGGTGCCGTTTACCGTCCGCCTCAAGTTACCTGCCGACTATAAGCTCCCCGCCCACTGGCATCCCGCCATTGAGCATGTTACGGTGATTTCCGGCACCTTCAACATGGGCACAGGAGACAAGCTTGATCCGTCGAAAACCAAACCCTTATCGGCGGGTAGTGTCGCAATTATGCAGCCCAAGACCAACCATTTTGCGTGGACCAAAGAAGAAACTATCGTTCAGGTTCATGGCGTTGGACCGTGGGCCATCAACTATGTCAACCCGGCGGATGACCCCAGAAAAAAATAGCGCTGCGATTGGCCGGGCTTTGAATCAACGTTTATCTGCCTAACCCGACAGTCGAGAGGGACGCCGCAAAAAGCGCGCGGCGCCCCTCACTTTGAACATTAGGTAGTTAATCGGAAATAAGATACTGTGAATGCCTGGAAACAAAAACTCCTTTGGACATGGCTATTCAGTATCGTTTTTGCGCTGATCTTCATGACCATTTTTGTTCAGGGAGTCCTGAGGGATCGCCGCATAGGCGAACCCGTGCTTCGCATCGATTTCTCTTCGACAAGTGACTGGGTATCTACCCCTTTCCGTGTCTGGGGGCCAGGCACGCACACCCTTTTTGTCAGTAGCGTGAATCATGATCCGAAGTTTGTCGGTGCCGAGCTCGCCGCGGACTTTGAAGTTTCAATCGCGGACTCCAATGGAGCGCGTTTCTTCCATCAGGTTTACGCACCGGGTTCGACAGGCCACGTGTTGCCGAGTAATTACGGGGACAGCAAATTGGGCAGCTTCAAGCTGGATGATTGGCCTTTACGCAGCTGGACGCTAAGGGCGCGGGTGCTTAAGCCGGACCCTCGGTTCAAAACCGCCCAGACCCAGATTAAATTCTGGAAGGACCGCTATGATCCAGGAATGGGCGGGCTCATGAACTATGTGATGATCATCCCCGCCCTGGTCTTCCTCGTTTTGTCGTTTCTCGCCTCTTTAGCGTTGGCGAGGAAAGGCTTCCGCACGCCGATGTTCGTGACTGTAGTATGCGGCGTCCCGTTTCTCGTGGTGTTCGTTGCCTAACTCAAGGTGGTGCGGACGTGCCGCCAGCGCCGTGTGGACTTGCCCTAAAAAAAGTAGACACATCACTCTAACTTTTGAGGAGATGTGGCATGGCAAGAACGATCAATCGGCTGTACGCCCGCTATTCAGCATCATTCTCGCCATCCCAATCATCGGTCCGTTCATCAAGGCGATCAGAAGACTGATTGTCACCGAGATCAGCTATGTAATCGGGCTACTCGATGGTCTCGCTCGCCTTTTTGGGATTCGTATTACCAAGCATCTGCGAGTGCATATGATCCCGCTCTGCGAGGGATCCATTCCGCTGGTGCCTATCACCTTTTCAGGTGGGAATCATTCTGAGTAGCGGTCATGTCACCTTTCTCTAACGGCGGCTGAGCTTGGGCGTTAGGCCCCAACATGTTTCTCACCTATGTACGCCGGCGAACAGACTTACCCTCGCCTTAGATGCTATCTTCTTCGTACTTACGGCGCGATAATTCACATCAAGGAGATTTTATGAAAAAGTCTTTAATCGTATTCATACTATCTATATTCACAGTGGCACTAACACTGCCATTGCAAGCCGCTCCGGAGACCGAGAAGAGTCTGTATGAACGACTTGGTGGCGTCTTCGCCATCGCGGCGGTAGCTGACCACTTTAGCGACGCGGTTGTGCGGAACCCGATCGTGGGAAAGAATTCGAAGAACCCAGCCCTCAGGAAATGGCACACGAAGAACTTGGACAGGTTGCAGGGCCTCAAATTCATGCGAACCCTGTGGGTCTGCGAGGTTACGGGCGGGCCGTTCAAATTCTCGCCAACAAAGCCGGGTAAAACTCATTTGGGCCTTGAGGAGGCACATCGTGATCTCAATATCTCGCCAGCAGAATTCGACGAGGTAGCGGCCGAGCTGGGGCGCAGTCTTGACTTCGCCAAAGTGCCTGCGCGTGAGAAGGGAGAAGTCCTCGCCGCCTTCGCAGCGCATAAGAAGGAGGTAACGGCTGGCTACAAGACGAAGTGATTATGGCTGGCTTGCGCTTCAGCCCACTATTCATCGCCCACTCCTCGGCTTGGCAGCCATAGGCATATCATCGTTCTTCTTTGTGGTTGCTGCCTTCTGGCCCTTGGGTCAAGTCCTAGGCTGTGCTGCATTCATTGTGAGCGGTGATTTGGCCTTCGCCGTCGTCTTCGCTTCTTGGTTGTTCGCAGGTCGTGCCCAACTAGCGGTTCAAGCCGACGGTCCTAGCTTCATGGGTCCGCGGCTTAACCGGAGCGTTAGGTCTTGGAGCTGACTATTATGCGGCAGTTCATTCGGCATCCTGTAAATATTCCTATCGAAGTGAGTATTACAGGCCATATCGCTTCGGATCAGATACCTCATGCATATGACTTAGGGTATGGTGGGCTTGCATTTCGTTACGATCACAATATCGAGCTAGGCACTCTTGTACATATTAAGATATCCTACATTCAACCTGAATTTGAAAGTGAAGCGAAAGTTGTGTGGTGCCGTAAACAGCCACAATGGACAGAATTGGGCGTCGAATTCCTAACTTCGGATGATGCTTTCAAGTCGCGAATGGTTGAGCAGATTTGCTATATTGAAAATTACAAACATGCAGTCAAAAGAATTGAAGGGCGCATTTTGACGATACAGGAAGCTGCTACTGAGTGGATAAGTAAATATGCAACAGACTTTCCAAAATGACGGGCAACTGGTGCATTTTCAATATTATTAAATGGACGCTTATGTCTTTTTAATAACTGTTAGGCCAAGTGGAACTCATCTGGGAAACAATGATTGGAACTCGTATGCAACACGTTTTAATTATTCATGAAGTCAATGCCTATCAGGCTTGGAAGGTCATTTTCGATAAGGCAGCGGACATCAGAAAAAACGCTGGTGAAATCAGTTACCAGTTACTGCGTTACGACAATGACGCAAACACTATTGTCCATTTCTCAGAGTGGTCTTCTTTGGATCATGCACGCCGCTTCTTTGAATCACCAGAGTTGGTAGAAATCAGAAGGCTGGCTGGAGTAAAAGTGCCAGAGTTTATCTATTTGCAAGAATTAGAGCGTGGTGTGTTATAGGTTTATGTTGAGGCTATTTTGATGATTTTCTAATGCCCACGTTACATGCTCGCGTATCAATGGCGATGCATCGTCAACGCGACTTTGCAGGGCTTTTACAACTTCGGGCGTACTAGCCGCATTACCCAAACCTACCACAATATTTCGTAGCCACTGTGTATAGCCAATACGATAAATGGCGCTGCCAGCCATCTTCTGCTTAAAAGTATCTTCAGTCCAATAAAAGCATTCCACTAAGCTAATATCATCTAAACCATTTTTAACGGCAAAGTCTGGTTCTTTGGTGATTTCGGCAAATTTATTCCATGGACAATAAAGCTGGCAGTCATCGCAACCATACACACGGTTGCCAATTAGCGGTCTGAACTCAAGCGGAATACTACCTTTAAGCTCTATGGTTAAGTAGGAGATGCAGCGCCTTGCATCAACCTCGTAAGGCGCGGTAATGGCTTTGGTGGGGCATACGTCTATGCAGCTAGTGCAGGTGCCACAGTGATTAGGTGATGGCTCATCTATGGTTAAAGGTAAGTTGGTGTAAATTTCACCTAAAAAGAACCACGAGCCGCGATTTTTATTGAGAAGTAGGGTGTGTTTACCGCGCCAGCCTAGGCCTGCTTTTTCTGCCAGTGCGACTTCAAGTACTGGCGCACTATCGGTGAATACACGGTATTCAAAATTATGAATTTCTTGCTGATGATGTTGATAATTAGCGAGTTCAGCTTGAATTTTAGCGCAAAGTTTTTGCAACTTATTACGCATCACCTTGTGGTAATCTCGTCCTAATGCATAGCGCGAGATAAACGCTTTTGCGCTGTCATTCATCACAGTTTCACTATCGGCGGCATTGGGTGGCAGGTAATCTAATCGTGCAGAAATCACACGTATAGTATTTGGCACTAATTCGGCAGGTTGGGTGCGCTTCACTCCATGTTTTGCCATATAATCCATTTCACCATGAAAACCTTTTGCAATCCACGCTTGATGTTTAGCCTCTTCAGCCTGCAAGTTAGTGTCGGTGATGCCTATATGATTAAAGCCAAATTCCAAGCCCCAGCGTTTGATGTCTGCGGCAAGCTTGCTAAAGTCGTTAGTAGGGTAGCTAGTGTTTATCATGATGGATAATAATTTTACACTTGATTTAGCCGATGAAGCGGCGACACTTAACTTCGGGACTGTTTTAGCAAAAGTCATGCAGCCTAATTTAACCATTTATTTGCATGGCGATTTAGGCGCAGGTAAAACTACGCTGGTGCGCGGTTTGCTACACGCAATGGGGCATGTGGGAAAGGTAAAAAGCCCTACTTATACTTTAGTTGAACCTTATGTCATTGAATCTAATGCAAAGTCTGGATATAATTTATATCATTTTGATTTATATCGATTTAATGATGAAGAAGAGTGGGAGTCGGCTGGTTTTAGAGATTATTTCAATGCCGGAAGCATTTGTTTGATTGAATGGCCTGAAAAAGCACAACATGTATTGCCTACACCTGACCTTAATATCACTTTTACAATGAAAGACATGGGTTTTGATGATATGGTGGGTCGCACTGTTACAGTGTCTGCCCATTCAACATTAGGGCAGCAATGTTTAATAGCCATGAATAAAATAATCACACAATGATCATCGACTCGACTAAAAGCATACTTGGAAAATTAACTATTCTTTGTTTAAGGTTAAGTCTGGCTTTGAGCCTAAGTATGACTTTTATTGGCGTGGTTCAAGCTGAAAATAATGTGATTGCGGCTCGTGTTTGGCCTGCGCAAGACTACACGCGGATTACGTTAGAGGCAAAAAGTGCGATTGTTTATAAAATGGTTACACTTAAAAATCCAGAACGTATTGTGGTTGATATTCAAGGTGTTGAACTCAATCAAATCATAAAATCTTTGAGTGATAAAATTTTAGCAAGTGACCCTTATATTCAGCAAATCCGGGTCGCTAAATTTCAGGTGGGTGTGGTGCGTTTAGTGGTGGATTTGAAAAGCGAAGTGAAGCCAAATGCTTTTACATTAGCACCTACTGGTGATTACAAGTATCGACTGGTATTGGATGTTTACCCAATTAAAGATCCCATCATGGCTATGTTAGCAGAACGGGAGAATCCGACAATCGTTGAAAACAGCTCAAATAGCCAGACTGCACAGAATCAAACGAATAACACGAGCAATGAGGGTGGTTCCAGTCCATCTGGTTCAAGCCCATCTGATAATGGTGTTAATCCTAGCATTATTGTAGAGCCATTGCCGCCACAACAGATTGATCCGAATGAAACCGTAGTTACACCAATTCCCAAGCCGGAATTCAGTAATAAAGAGCCGGATAATAAAGAGGTTATTCTAGAGCCAAACCCACAGGCTACGGCAGGAAGCGATTCAAATACAAGTTCTGCTAAGAAAAATAGTTTCAATAATAAAGATATTAAAAAAGACAGTCGCGAAATCATTATCGCCTTAGATGCAGGTCATGGAGGTGAAGATCCTGGCGCTCGTGGGGCAAGTGGCAGTCGTGAAAAAGATATTACGCTCGCCATTGCTAAAAAGCTTAAAGCTAGAATTGATGCCGAACCTGGCATGCGCGCCGTGTTAACCCGTGATGGTGATTATTTTATTCCGTTACATGGCCGCGTAATGAAAGCGCGTAAGTTGCAAGCTGACTTGTTTGTCTCTATCCATGCGGATGCGTTTACTAATCCTGCTGCTCGAGGTTCATCTGTGTTCGCGTTATCGGAACGTGGTGCAACCAGTGCCGGTGCACGTTATTTGGCGAAAAAGGAAAATGAATCTGATTTAATCGGTGGTGTGAGCCTGGATGATAAAGACCCAGTGCTGGCAAGGACTTTGCTGGATCTATCGCAAACAGCAACGATTAATGATAGTTTGAAACTAGGTAAAGCTGTGCTAAACCAGATTGGCGATATTAATAAACTACATAAAAACCATGTTGAGCAGGCTGGTTTTGCAGTATTAAAATCTCCTGATATCCCATCAATTTTGGTTGAAACGGCTTTTATCAGCAATCCGGAAGAAGAGCGCAGGCTGAATGATGATGCCTATCAAGATAAATTGGTGGGCTCAGTATTAGCTGGCATCAAGAAATATTTTTCTACTAATCCTGCATTAGCTAAAACTAAACTTGCACAAGAATAATAAAGCGAATTCAAGCGGGCATTTATTTTATCTTCTGCGCATCATTAAGTAATCTATTTCCCTGCTAGTATCGCCATAGCCGGCCTGCGTGAGCAGGGCGTTTTCAATGTAACGGCTCACACGCTGGCGCAATGCTCTTACCTCATCACCCTCCACAAAGATCGCGGGGAATTTAAAACTTAACCATGCATATAAACTTAAGTTGTGGCTAAGGATCTCCGCAGTTTCCAAGTGTTTAGGGCTGACAGAGGCTAGCCAAACAGGTGCTGCTGGTAAGTGTCGTATTTGAGATTGCACTACACTCTGTAAGCACATCAGGTAATAGTCTTTTTCAAATGCTACGTTGAGCGAAATAGGCGCACAAACAAAAATGAATTTGTCTTTTAGTGACATTTCAGGGGCGTGCTCATCCACCAAAATCGCTTGTGCAATTTGATTGCTGAGTGAAGTTTGTGCAAAAAAAGTAGAGTTAAAACGTGTCCTTTGCTGGTGATAAGTCAGTACCTCGGCAATCTTTCGCGTATGTAACTGCGAAGCTAATTGCCCGATTTGATTAAAACTCATGCTGATAGGCAGCTTGGTTAAATCCGAAGTGTCATCAATACTGAGCATGTGTTCAATATGAATCAACTCGTCATTCTCAAGCACATTCACATAGCCAGTATCATAAATGCCAAACCGACCAGCACGGCCAGCAATTTGTCGTACTTCAGTTGCATTCAATGGCCGAGATGCAATGCCATCAAACTTATGAATGTTTGAAAAGATCACCCGGCGGATGGGTAGATTTAGACCCATGCCAATCGCGTCAGTGGCAACTAAAATGTCTGCAGCGCCATTGCAGAAGCGTGTCGACTCCGTGCGGCGCACTTCAGGCGATAATGCACCGTAAATGCTCGCTACTGTGAACCCCCACTGTCTAAAGCGGGCAGAAAAAGTGAGTACATCTTTGCGGCTAAAGGCGATGATTGCATCACCTTTTTGTAGTTTAGGTTTAATCTTTTGTCGACTATAGCGTTTGCCGCATAGGCTTTCATTTTCTAGTACTAATGGCGTTTTACGAGCTAAATACGTGACTTCATAAGTTTCATTCATCGCTTCGATAACAGCTATACATGGCGCTGTTACGGCGGTTGATCCGCAAATAAAAACTTGCTTAGCAGGCACGCCAATTAGCGCAGCCGTCCATGCGCTGCCTCTATCCTCATCCTGCAACATTTGAATTTCATCGATAATCGCGACTTCTACTGTTTTTGACGGATTCATCATTTCAATGGTAGAAGCTGTATGTTGTGCGCCATCCATTAAAACACGCTCTTCACCTGTAATTAAGTTGCATGGCACGCCAGCCTCCACCAATCTATCGCGTATCTCCATCGCAAGTAATCGCAAGGGTGCCAAATATAAGCCTGATTTTGCATGCTCTAGGGCGCGTAAAGCCTGATAGGTTTTGCCTGAGTTAGTCGGACCTAAATAAAAGTGATGGTGTCGCTTTAGGTGCCGTGCTACAGAAAACTGATTGAAATATTCATGATGCATATACTGTTGAATTTAGCTCACTTGTTATTTAAAAGCCATCTATTAAAAAGCTACCTATAAAAAAGCCGCCATAAATAGCGTTAATATTAATAAATTAGATGTATTTTCTAAGTAAATTTTATTAGTTTATTTTAAGAAGATAAATAAAATAAGGGTATTAATTTTTACAGTTTAAGTATATTTTCTTATAAAGCATCTACTGTCAGGAATCATATGAAAGCCGTTGGACTCACTCAATATCTACCGATTGAACATCCAGAATCACTGATGGATATTGACTTGCCTAAACCTACTGCATTCGGGCGAGACATATTAGTGAAGATTCATGCGATTGCAGTTAATCCCGTCGATACCAAAATACGCAAACCTAAAGATAAGATTGAAGCAGAGCCGAAAGTTTTAGGATGGGATGCGGCCGGTGAAGTAATGGAAGTGGGTTCAGAAGTTCTGTTATTTAATGTTGGTGATGTGGTTTATTACGCTGGGGATGTGACGCGTAGCGGCTGTAATGCTGAATATCAACTTATGGATGAGCGTATTGTCGGCCATAAACCAAAAAGCTTGAGTTTTGAAGAGGCTGCCGCGCTGCCCCTTACTACAGTGACCGCTTGGGAGGCTTTATTTGATCGTCTTGGGATTGCTGAAGATACAGAAAAAAACAACGATAAAAGCATCCTGATTATTGGCGGTGCAGGAGGTGTCGGCTCAATCGCCATTCAGCTTGCGAGCAAGGTCGCTGGATTGAAAGTGATTGCGACAGCGTCTCGCCCTGAAACGAGTGCTTGGGTCAAGGAGTTAGGTGCTGACTACGTGATTAATCATAAACAGGATTTAATCTCGCAAATGCAGGCGGTCAAGATTCCACAGGTGGACTACATTTTATGCACTAATGATACCGACGCATATTTTCAAATAATGGCAGCGCTCATTAAACCACAAGGCAAGATTTGTTCGATTGTAGAAACTACAGCGCCAGTGGACTTAGATTTGCTCAAAAGTAAAAGCGCTACGTTTGTTTGGGAGTTTATGTTTACGCGCTCCTTGTTTAAAACCGCTGACATGACAGCGCAGCATCATATTTTAGAGCGCGTGGCAAAGTTAATCGACCAGGGCACGTTGAAAACCACTGTGAATGAAATCAAGTCGCCAATCAATGCGGCTAACTTGCGTAAAGCACATGCCCAACTTGAATCGGGCACTACCGTGGGCAAGATTGTTCTATCAGGTTGGCATTAGAAATTTGTAATTTTAAAGGATTAAAAAGATGGCACGTATAGTGAGATTCCACCAAACGGGTGGGCCAGATGTATTGCAAATCGCAGAAGAGCAAGTCGCTTTACCTGCAGCAGGCGAAGTGCAAATCAAAGTGCACGCCATAGGTTTGAATCGTGCTGAGTCGATGTATCGAAGTGGCCAATACTTGGAGGTGCCGCAATTACCATCGAGACTAGGCTACGAGGCCGCTGGTACTGTCGCGGCGGTAGGGGATGGCGTTACAGAGTTCAAGGTAGGCGATGCTGTCAGTACGATTCCCGCCTTTTCCATGAACCAATATGGCGCGTATGGTGAATTGGTCAATATGCCGGTACATGCAGTAGCTAAGCATCCAGCCAATCTCTCATGGGTAGAAGCTTCAGCCTTTTGGATGCAATACACCACGGCTTATGGCGCTCTGGTAGATATTGCTAATATTGAGGCAGGTGATTTTGTGTTGATTTCGGCAGCTTCTAGCAGCGTGGGCGTGGCTGCGATAGAAATCGCTAATTTAATCGGTGCAATTCCCATTGCATTAACACGTACCGGTCAGAAAAAAGAAGCATTGCTTGCAATAGGTGCCAAATATGTAATTGCTTCTGAAGAGCAGGATTTAGTTGCAGAAGTGAATAAAATTACCGGTGGTAAGGGCGTTAAGGTAGTGTTCGACCCAGTCGCCGGGCCAACAATAACCAAGCTTGCAGAAGCCACTGCACATGGCGGTATTATTTTCCAATATGGCGCATTGAGTACTGATCCAACGCCATTGCCACTTTTTACCCTATTAAGTAAGCAGCTCACCATTCGTGGCTATCTCTTGTTTGAGCTATCAACAAATCCTATACGTTTAGCCAAGGCAAAACAGTTTGTGATAGATGGATTATCGAGCGGTAAATTAAAACCTATCATTGCCAAAACGTTCCCATTCGAACAGATCGTAGAAGCACATCGTTACATGGAGTCTAATCAGCAAATAGGTAAAATTGTCATTACCTTGGGTTAATTAGACTACTGGTTACCAAAACTATGAGTTAACAGCTTAGGGTGAAGTAACAATTTACGGGTAAAATAGCGCTATGCAAATACGCCTTCTACCCGACCAACTGATTAGCCAAATTGCCGCCGGCGAAGTCGTTGAACGTCCAGCCTCGGCACTCAAAGAACTCCTCGAAAACAGCTTGGATGCAGGCAGTACAGATATTCAAGTATCGCTACTGCAAGGTGGTGTTAAGCAATTACGCGTTGCAGATAATGGCAGGGGTATTGCCCAAGATGACTTGGCAATGGCGCTTACAAGGCATGCCACTAGTAAAATTTTCACGCTGGAAGATTTAGAGGCTGTTGGAAGCTTGGGTTTCCGTGGCGAAGCTTTAGCCAGTATCGCCTCAGTTTCCCGCACGCAAATCAGCAGTAGGGCGCAAGAAACCAAACACGCATGGCGCATCGCTTCAGATGGCAGCGAGATTTCTTTGATAGAGCCAGCCGCGCTGGATGCTGGCACAGTGATCGAAGTCAACGACCTCTACTTTAATACCCCTGCAAGACGTAAATTTCTCAAGACCGAAGGCACTGAGTTTGGCCATTGTGAAGAAGCCTTCCATCGCGTTGCACTTTCGCGTCCAGATGTTGCTTTTATGCTGCAGCATAATGGCAGGGCGCTTAGTCGCTACGCCATCAGCCCACCTGAAAAAAGGTTCAGTGAAGTATTGGGTGCTGAGTTCTCTGCCGAATCGATTGCGGTAGATGAATCCGCTGCTGGTTTACGCTTATGGGGCATAGCTGCTAAACCTACCTATAACCGCAATAGCCGTGACACGCAATATGTGTATGTAAATGGCCGTTTCGTGCGCGATAAGCTCATTACGCATGCGATCCGGCAAGCGTATCAGGATGTGCTGCATCATGACCGTCACCCAGCCTTTGTGTTGTTTTTAGAGCTGGATCCTAATTTGGTGGATGTAAACGTACATCCCAGTAAAACCGAGGTCAGGTTTAGGGAAGGCCAGGCGATTCACCGCTTTATTTTTCATTCACTGCATAAAGCACTAGCAACGCCAACCGGCGTTTCCAATGCGGTCACTGCGAATCAGGCAAGCCATAATCCATTTGCTAATAATAGCCAGACACCTTATCCGACTTACCAGTCGCAAATTAATCTAGCTGCCAATGAATCACCCAGTTTTTACCAAACCCTATTTGGCTCAAATGGCAGCGTTTTAAATGGTAATGCGCAGCAAGAGCGCCAGTTTGCAAGCCCAGTTTGCTATGCAGATGAGTTTGAAGGTACCGAAGGCGCTCATCAACAAGCTAACCCAGCAAATGACTTTCCTCTAGGTTTTGCGGTAGCACAGATACATGGTGTGTATGTACTAGCGCAAAATAAACTGGGTTTAGTTGTTGTGGATATGCACGCAGCGCATGAGCGCATCATGTATGAGAAGTTGAAGAACGCACTCGATGGAAAAGATAGTACTAAAGGGGTACCGATGCAGCCCTTATTGCTGCCCGTGAGCTTTAATGCAGATAGATTAGAAGTTGCAACGGTGCAAGAAGCAATCGCAAGTAATGACAGCAGCTTGCAGCAGCTTGGTTTTGATATCGCCATACTATCGCCCACCACGCTTGCTGTACGTGGAGTACCTACCATGTTACAAGATGCAGATGCCGTGACTTTAGCGCGTGATGTTTTGCGTGACTTACGTGAGTATGGGGCGAGCAGGGCGCTTACTGAGCGTAGAAATGAACTGTTAGGCACAATGGCTTGCCATGCCGCAGTGCGCGCGAATCGTATACTTACAATTCCAGAAATGAATGCCTTACTGCGTGATATGGAAGCCACTGAACGATCAGGCATGTGCAATCACGGACGCCCGACTTGGTTTCAAGTGAATATGAGTGACTTGGATAAGATGTTTATGCGGGGTAAGTAACGATGGTAAATCAACTTAAGTCAGAAAATCCTAAAGAATCTAAAGCGCATTGGGATCAGGTATATACAGAGAAAGCAGAAGATTCTGTTAGTTGGTATCAAAAGCATGCAGACTTTTCTATTCATTTTTTGCAAAAAACCGGAATCAATCAATCTGCTTCAATTATTGACATTGGTGGAGGTGCCTCAACGCTAGTGGATGATTTATTATTGAGTGGTTATAAAAACTTATCTGTACTAGATATATCTGAAATAGCCTTATCCGCTGCAAAAAAACGCTTAGAAAAACAAGCGGATAAAGTAAATTGGTTGGTGGCTGATATTACAAAAACAATATTGCCTGCTAATGTTTATGATGTTTGGCATGATAGAGCGGTTTTTCACTTTTTAACCTCAGCAGCGGATAGAAAAGAATATATACAAAATATTATTCGCGCAGTTAAACCTAATGGACATGTCATTATTGCTACATTCGCTGAGAATGGTCCACCTCAATGCAGTGGCTTGCAAGTGGTGCGGTATAGTGCGTCTAGCTTACATGAGGAACTAGGTGAGTTATTTGCTCTTATCAGCCACGAAGAACAGCTGCATTACACACCAAGTGGTAAAGCTCAGCAGTTTGTATATTGCTATTTCCGTATTTTGAATGAGTAGTTTGACTAATTTACTCCCCCCTTCAATATTCCTAATGGGTCCAACTGCCAGCGGTAAAACTGGCGCGGCGGTTGAGCTTATTTCAAAGCTACCTGTAGAAATCATCAGCGTAGACTCTGCTTTAGTCTATCGCGATATGAATATCGGTACAGCTAAGCCAGATGCTGAAACGCTTGCAAAAGCGCCACATCACTTGATTGATATTATCGACCCTACCAGTGCATATTCAGCAGCGAATTTCAGAAGTGATGCGTTGCGTTTAATGGCAGATATCACCGCACGTGGCAAAATTCCACTACTGGTGGGCGGCACGATGTTGTATTTCAAAGCACTGCAGGGTGGTTTAAGTGGTTTGCCTGAGGCGCAACCTGAGGTACGTGCGAGGTTGGATGCAAGAGCCGCATTGATTGGCTGGCCAGCCATGCACGAAAAACTTGCTTTGATTGACGCTACTACTGCTGCGCGCTTGGAGCCAAACGATGCACAGCGCATACAACGTGCGTTAGAGGTGTTTGAAATTACTGGCGAGAGTATGACGGCGTTATATGCCAAACAAACCAGTGAAGCATTGCCTTACAAGTTATTAAAACTAGCACTTGTGCCTAGTGACCGTAAAGTGCTGCATGAGCGTATCGCGCTACGTTTCGATCAGATGCTGGCAGGTGGTTTTTTGGATGAAGTAAAAGCGTTAAAGGAAAAATACCCAACCTTAACAGCTGATTCAACCTCAATGCGCTGCGTGGGATATCGTCAAGCTTTAGAACATTTGGCTGGTGAATATGATGCCGCAGAGTTGCGTGACAGAGGCATTTTTGCCACGCGTCAGTTAGCGAAGCGCCAGTTGACATGGTTGCGCGGTATGGACGATATTATTGAATTGGACTGCTTAAATACTAATCTTAATGAAATGGTATTTAGTGAAATAAATCAATTTATTAGCCATTAAACCTAATAAATAGATTTAAGTTTAAGCGTCATTTTTTGAATGCGATTTGCAGCTTCAATACACTCTTCTAAGCTTGCCACTAACGCCAATCTAACGAAGTTTTTACCTGGATTTATACCATGAGCCTCACGCGCTAAGTAGCTGCCCGGTAGTACCGTGACATTGAAATCACGGTACAGTTTTAATGCAAACTCTGTGTCGCTTTCTTTGGTCTTAGCCCATAAATAGAAAGCCGCATCGGGCATTTCAACTTCTAATGCACCGTTCATTAAGCTCGTTACTATATTAAATTTTTCAGCATACAATCTGCGATTTTCGATAACATGTGCTTCGTCGTTCCATGCCGTCATGCTGGCAGCTTGCACTGCGGGGTTCATTGCACAGCCGTGATAAGTACGGTAGAGCGCGAACTTACTGATAATGCTTTCATCGCCTGCAACAAAGCCTGAGCGCATGCCCGGTACGTTTGATCGTTTGGAGAGTGAGCTGAATATCACGAGATTTTTATAATCTCTACCTAGTTGATGTGCTGCTTGTAAGGCGCCTAGCGGTGGGCTGGCTTCATCAAAATAAATCTCTGAGTAACATTCATCTGCTGCAATTACAAAGCCGTATTTATCAGATAATTCAAAAATGGTTTTCCATTGGGCTAACGTCATCACCTTGCCGGAAGGGTTGCCAGGGCTGCATACATAGACTAGCTGGGTGCGTTTCAATACCTCAACAGGCACACTTTCAAAATCCATTGCATGATTATTTTCAGGTAAGGTATTTAAAAAATACGGCTCAGCTCCCGCTAAAAATGCAGCGCCTTCGTAAATTTGATAGAAGGGATTAGGCGAAATAATGACTGGACTTGTTTTTTTACTGTCTATGATGACTTGAGCGAATGCAAACAAAGCTTCACGGCTACCTGTCACTGGGAGAATAGCGGTTTCAGGGTTTAATGCAGGTACACCGTAGCGACGTGAAATCCACTCAGAAATCGCTTCACGGAGTGCTAATGAGCCTATAGTCGTAGGGTAGGTAGCTAAGCCTGCCAAATTATTCACCAGCGCGTCTTTAATCAACTGTGGCGTGGCATGTTTAGGCTCACCGATTGATAGGTTAATGGCAGAATAAGCTGGATTCGGTGTAATGCCCTTGAATAAGTCACGTAAACGCTGGAAAGGGTAAGGTTGCAGTAAATTAAGGTTTGGATTCATAGGCGATATTGTAATATAGGGCGCTAGCTATCCAAAGTGCAGACTTTAATTAAAAACTAGCTTAAAGATGTGCAATGTTGTGTAAGCATTAGGATTTAAATCTGCTAGATTAAAAAGCATTAAGATTCAAAGTTAATACAACAAGTTAATACAAGAAATGCGCAGTTAAGTAAAAGGGCATCACGTGAGTAATAAAAATACAAATATAACCAAGCCCCATTCAACTAATCATCCGTTAGCCGTCTTTAGCCTATTGTTTGGCGCGCTTTGCTGGGGAATCATTTGGTTTCCTTATCGCATTATGGCGGAGGCCGGCGTAGCTGGCGTTGCATCCAGCTTTTACACTTACGGTATTATCCTTATTTTGGCAGGCGCCTATTTCGCAAAGCACTGGCGCGATATTTTTAGTCAGCCACTTAGTATTCTCTGGTTATGCGTTGTGGCGGGCTGGACGAATCTAGCCTACGTGTTAGCGGTGATTGATGGTGAAGTCATGCGGGTGATGCTGTTGTTTTATTTATCGCCGCTATGGACTTTAATGCTGGCCCATTTTTGGCTCAAAGAGCGTACAAATGCCCGCGGATTAATGATCATTGCATTGTCCTTGCTAGGCGCATTTATTATGTTGAATGACTTTACGGGTCAATCAGGTGCATGGCCGCTTCCTA
>DASQFK010000042.1:0-9568 GCA_035633175.1 Methylotenera sp. | reverse complement strand
TGCAGAAGTTTTTGTTAACGCTGTCTTGAGCTTAAAAGACGGCGATAGTTTAAAAGAGCATGGCAACTTAGAAGAAGATGTACGGGAGTCTGCATGATAGCCGCCATGCTCAACCGCGAACGCATCAACTCTCCTACTTATGACCAGGGTTTGCTATGGACCGTGCTGATTTTATTGGGCATAGGCTTGGTGATGGTTTATTCGGCTTCTATCGCAATTGCCGAGGCAGATAAGATAGTTGGTCATAACAGTAGTTATTACTTAGTGCGCCAAGCCATGTTTTTACTCATTAGTTTAAGTGCAGGCTTTGTGGCATTTAATGTACCCATTGCCTGGTGGCAAAAAATGGCACCTTACTTATTTTTATTAGGGCTAGCTTTGCTGGTGCTAGTGTTAATCCCTGGTGTAGGTCGTGTAGTAGGCGGGAGCCGTCGTTGGCTATCACTCTTTGTCATTAACCTGCAGCCTTCTGAGTTCATGAAACTTTTCGCGGCGATGTATGTGGCAGATTACACCGTGCGTAAAGCAGCCTTGATGGATAGCTTTACCCGCGGTTTCATGCCGATGTTAGTGGTGATGTTACTGGTAGGCGGTTTGTTGTTGCGCGAGCCAGACTTTGGTGCTTTTGCGGTAATTGCCGCAATTTCAATTTCTATTTTATGGCTGGGCGGTATTAATGGCCGCATTTTTGCAGGGTTGCTCATCTTATTGGTAGCCGGTTTTATATTCCTCATTTGGAGTTCTCCATACCGTTTAGAGCGTGTCATCGGCTTTATGGACCCATGGGCTGATCCCTATGGTAAGGGCTATCAGCTATCCCATGCACTCATCGCCTTCGGCCGTGGCGAATGGCTGGGTGTAGGGTTGGGCGCTAGCGTGGAGAAATTGCTTTACCTGCCTGAAGCACATACCGACTTTTTATTGGCAGTGATTGCAGAAGAGCTGGGTTTTATTGGTGTACTCGCCGTAATTGGCTTATTTGCATGGGTAGTGATTCGCTCATTCAGTATCGCTAAAGAGGCCATTGCCAATGAGCGCTATTTTGCAGCATTACTTTCACAAGGTATCGGTGTATGGATCGGCGTGCAGGGCATTATCAATATGGGTGTGAACATGGGTGTGCTGCCAACTAAAGGGCTGACATTACCTTTAATGTCGTTTGGTGGCAGTGGGATTTTGGCTAATTGTATTGCAATGGCGATATTGCTCAGAATCGATTTTGAGAATCGCAGACTGCAAAAAGGGCTGCCAACATGAACAAGACCCTAATGGTGATGGCAGGCGGTACTGGCGGGCATGTGTATCCAGCGATGGCAGTGGCAGATGATTTAAAAGCCAAAGGCTGGAACATCGTTTGGCTATGCACAGAAGGTGGCATGGAAAACCGCTTAATTGAAGCTAAAGATTACCAAAAAGCCATGATTACCATGCGTGGTGTACGTGGTAAGGGCTTGCTAGGCTGGCTATTGTTACCCGTTAAACTCAGTATCGCCTTGGCGCAATCTTACAAAGCGATTGCTCAATTTAAGCCTAATCTAGTGTTAGGCATGGGTGGTTTTGCCGCGTTCCCAGGCGGATTAATGGCATGGTTGCTACGTAAACCGCTAGTGATTCATGAACAAAACTCGGTGGCAGGTTTAACTAATAAAACTTTGGCGCATTTTGCGAAAAAAGTGTTGGTGGCTTTTCCTGCAGCGTTTGGCAGCAATGCAACACTAGTCGGTAATCCAGTGCGAGCTGATATTACACAAATCCTATCACCAGAACTTAGGTTAGCCACACATACGGATACCCTGCGTTTATTGGTGGTTGGTGGAAGTTTAGGCGCGCAAGCCTTGAACGAAGTCTTGCCTAAAGCTTTGGCAGAAATGTCCGTAGAAAATCGCCCACAAGTAGTGCATCAAGCAGGTGAAAAACATATCGCAGCCTTACAAGCCAATTATCAAGCCGCAGGTGTAAAGGCAGATGCAAAAGCGTTTATTCAGGATATGGCTGCAATGTATAGCTGGGCAGATCTCGTGATTTGCCGTGCAGGCGCACTCACTGTTGCTGAAGTGTCAGCTGTTGGTGTGGCGAGTGTGTTGGTGCCTTTTCCCCATGCAGTTGATGATCATCAAACTTCAAATGCACATTATTTATCAGATGCAGGCGCGGCAATATTGATACCGCAAACAGAATTTACCGTAGCAAAAGTGGTGACCATATTGAATGGCTTAACACGTAAACAATGTTTAGACATGGCAATTAAAGCACGCACATTAGGTAAACCAGAAGCAACTGCCACAGTAGCCAATATATGTATGGAGTTAGCAGTATGAAACATAAAGTTAAGAATATACATTTTGTCGGCATTGGTGGCTCTGGTATGAGCGGCATTGCCGAGGTGTTGATCAACTTGGACTTTACTGTGACTGGTTCTGATTTAGCGGTGAATGCAACTACCCAGCGGTTAACTGATTTTGGCGCAATTGTGCATCAGGGTCATGCCACAGAAAATCTAGGTGATGCAGATGTGGTGGTTGTCTCCAGTGCAGTGAATGAGGCAAACCCAGAAGTGATTGCTGCCCGTGCTAAAAAAATTCCAGTCGTGCCACGCGCACTGATGTTGGCAGAATTAATGCGCTTTAGACAAGGTATTGCTGTAGCAGGCACGCATGGCAAAACTACGACTACCAGCTTGATTGCCAGTATTTTGGCTGAAGCTGGCATGGATCCAACCTTTGTCATTGGCGGTAAGTTAGAAGCCGCGAATGCCAACGCCAAGCTTGGTACGGGTGAATATATTGTAGCCGAGGCCGATGAATCTGACGCCTCATTCCTGCATTTAACCCCTGTGATGGCGGTAGTCACCAATATTGACCAAGACCACATGGATACCTACGAGCATAGCTTTGAAAAACTCAAAAGCGCGTTCGTGGAATTTTTACAGCAACTGCCATTCTGGGGCATGGCAGTGGTGTGCATCGATGATGCCAATATCCGCGAGATTTTACCGCGTGTGACTAAGCCGGTGATGACCTATGGTTTCAGTGAAGATGCGCTTATTCGTGCAAAAAATGTACGTGCTGATGACGGCAAGATGCATTTTACTGTTGAGCGTATCAACGGCATCACGACTGAATTTGACGTTATTTTGAATTTACCGGGTAATCACTATGTATTGAATGCTCTCGCTGCGATTGCGATTGCAAGTGAGTTAAATGTGCCTGATGAGGCGATTATCAAGGCGCTCAAAGAATTCAAAGGCGTTGGTCGCAGGTTTGAACGTTACGGCGAGGTTAATGTAAATGCCAACAACGATAACAATGATAAAAAAGTAGGTACTTTCACTTTAATAGATGATTACGGACATCATCCTGTTGAGATGCAGGCAGTGATTGCCGCTGCGCGTGCAGCTTTTCCTAACCGCCGCTTAGTCATGGCTTTTCAACCGCATCGTTACTCTCGTACGCGTGATTGTTTTGAAGATTTTGTTCGTGTGTTATCTGGTGCTGATGCGGTGTTATTGACTGAAGTTTATTCAGCAGGCGAAGCGCCGATTGTAGCGGCAGATACCCGTTCATTGATTCGCTCGATACGCATAGCAGGCAAGGTAGAGCCGCTATTTGTCGAAACGACGGATGAACTGCCACAAGCTATTTTAGGTGTGGTGCAGCCTAATGATGTAGTGATCGTAATGGGCGCAGGCTCAATAGGACAAGTAGCAGCGAAGACCAAATTACTATCCGAAGGAGTACAGCTAAATTGATGGCTAAACACATACAAGCCACAACGGGCAAGCTGCTATTAAACGAGCCAATGGCACGTTATACCAGCTGGCGTGTGGGCGGCAAGGCAGATCAACTTTACATTCCAGCGGGACTGGATGACTTGTGCTTATTTTTGCAAAGTCTAAACAGTGACGAGTCTGTATATTTTATTGGTTTGGGTTCAAATTTACTGGTGCGAGATGGTGGTGTACGCGGCACGGTGATTTTGATGCATAACGTATTAACCGACTTACGCGTGGATAGCGATTATATCTACGCTGAAGCTGGTGTTACTTGTGCAAAATTAGCGAAATTCTCTGCGAAAGAAGCTAAGCAAGGCGCAGAGTTTTTTGCGGGTATTCCCGGTACGCTAGGCGGCGCACTTGCCATGAATGCTGGTTGCTACGGGACTGAAACCTGGAATGTGGTGCATAAGGTGACCACCATTAACCGGCGAGGCGAACTTAATACCCGTGATGCCGCAGATTTCATTGCAAGTTATCGGCATGTAGATATGCCAGTGGCTGATGAATGGTTTATTGGCGCCTGGCTGAATTTAAAAGCAGGGGATGCGCATGAGTCTACACAAAAAATTAAAAATTTATTAGCGCAGCGCCTGGCGTCACAGCCGCTGAATTTGCCTAGTGCCGGATCAACCTTTAGAAATCCGCCAGGCGATTATGCAGCAAGACTGGTAGAAGCGAGTGGTTTAAAAGGTTACATCATTGGTGGTGCACAAGTGTCGGAAAAACACGCCAATTTTATTGTGAATATCGGCGGTTCGAATGCATTGGATATCGAGTTATTAATTAAACATATGCGTGAAACCGTATTAGCTAAGCAGGGTGTGGCATTACAGCAAGAAGTGAAAGTCATTGGTGAATATGAGAGTGGAATATAAGTAATGAGCACAAAGATAGACAATAAAAAATTTGGAAAAGTCGCCGTATTGATGGGCGGTAATTCAGGTGAACGTGAGATATCGCTTAAAAGCGGCGGCGCGGTATTAGCTGCGTTGCAAGCGCAAGGGCTTGATGCGCATGCGTTTGACCCACGTGAAAAACCTCTGCACGATTTGGAAAGTTTCGATCGCGTATTCATTAACTTGCATGGCCGCTTTGGCGAGGATGGCTGCATACAAGGTGCGCTGGAAATGTTGCAAATTCCTTATACCGGCAGCGGTGTCATGGCATCGGCAATTGGTATGGACAAATGGCGTAGCAAATTGTTATGGCGCGCGATGGATGTGGTGACACCAGACTTCGAGTTGGTGACAGCAGAAAGCGACTTTGCGACTATTGAAGCCAAGCTGGGTTTGCCATTGTTTGTGAAACCCGCCAATGAGGGCTCTAGTATTGGCATTACCAAAGTAAAAGAATCTGGCGGATTAAAAGCAGCTTATGAGTTAGCGGCTAAAGCGGACCCTCTAGTCATCGCTGAAGCCTTTGTGGGTGGCGGCGAATATACAGTAGGTATTATCGGCGACGCAGAAAGTGGCTTAAGAGCATTGCCGATTATTCGTATCGTCCCCAAAAATGAATTTTATGATTTTGAAGCAAAGTACTTGCGAGACGATACTGAATATTTATGCCCTTGCGGATTAACGGCAGAAAAAGAAGCGCAGATTCAACAAGAGGCTTTGCTCGCATTTAGAGCTATTGGTTGCAAAGGCTGGGGGCGTGTGGACTTTTTAATGGATGAATCTGGCAAGCATTACTTTTTAGAAGTCAATACTAGCCCGGGCATGACAGATCACAGTCTAGTGCCAATGGCGGCCAAAGCAGCAGGCATTAGTTTTGAAGAATTAGTCATACAGATTTTGGACACGGCAGATGTGGGATAGACCTACTTTATTGAATGTAACCGCCAACCTCTTGTTTGCATTGAGTGTGGTGGTGATGCTTTATGCGGCCTTATATGCCGTGGTGCATTTGCCTATATTTCCGTTACGGGAAGTGAAGGTCGAAGGTGAGTTAAGTCATGTGAATCGTGACCAGGTAAAGTTGATCGTAGCAAAGCATTTGAAAGGTAATTTTTTTACACTGGATTTGATTAAAGCGCGTGATGCTTTTGAAAAACTGCCATGGGCACGCAAGGTGAGTTTGCGCCGCCGCTGGCCAGATAAATTGGAAGTATCCATAGAAGAACATCAAGCCTTGGCAAGATGGGGCAGTATTGCTTTAGTGGATACACATGGCGAATTATTCCATGCGGCGTCGGGCAGCGATTTACCGGTGTTTTATGGCCCCGGTGATGGCGTGATTGAAGTGGCTTCGCAGTATGGAGAATTTAGCAAGCAGTTGAAATCAGCTAATTTGCAGATTGCCACCTTGGCGCTTACACCGAGACGTGCGTGGCAAATTACTACTGTCAACGGTATCGTTATTGAGCTTGGGAGGGTGGAGATGAATGCAAGGTTGGCTAAATTTGCCGGTGTATATACCACCACGATTGCAGGATTAAACAAAAAAATTACCTATGCTGATTTGCGTTATCCGAATGGATTTGCAGTACGTAAACCAGTTGAGGCAACCAATTTAAACAACGCAATTAAAAAACCGACAGCGGCCGTGAGCTAACACGTGGGAGCAAGTAATGAGTAGAGTAAAAGACGATAAAAATTTAATTGTAGGTTTAGATATTGGCACATCAAAAATTGTTGCCATCGTCGCAGAACTTCAACCCGAAGGCACCTTAAAAGTCATCGGGCTGGGGCAGCATATGTCACGTGGCTTGAAAAAAGGCGTGGTGATTAATATTGAATCGACTATGCAATCGATACAGCGCGCCTTGGAAGAAGCCGAGCTGATGGCGGATTGCAAAATCAACAATGTTTATACAGGCATTGCAGGTAGTCATATCAAAAGCTTGAATTCCCACGGCATGGTAAAGATTAAAGATGCGGAAGTTTCGCAAATGGATGTAGATCGTGTGATTGAAACCGCACGCGCGATTGCTTTGCCAGCAGATCAGCAAATCTTACATATCCTTACCCAGGAATTCATCATTGATGGCCAGGAAGATGTGCGCGAGCCATTGGGTATGAGCGGTATGAAGTTGGAAGTGAAAGTACATATTGTGACTGGCGCTGTAGCAGCCGCCCAAAATATCGTGAAGTGCATTAAGCGCTGCGGGATTGAAGTGAGTGATTTGATATTGCAGCCTTTAGCATCAAGCCTGGCGGTATTGACTGAGGACGAAAAAGAGCTAGGTGTTTGCTTGGTGGATATAGGCGGCGGCACTACTGATATCGCTGTGTTCAAGCAAGGTGCGATTCGTCATACCGCGGTAGTGCCAATTGCTGGTGACCAAATGACGAATGACGTAGCAGTCGCGTTTCGCACGCCAACACAGTCAGCTGAAGACATCAAAATCAAACACGGCTGCGCACTTCGTCAATTGGCGGATGCAAGAGAAATCGTTGAGGTACCGGGTGTAGATGGCCGCGAGCCACGTCAGTTATCAGTGCAGACCCTAGCTGAAGTGTTGGAGCCGCGTGTGGTCGAGCTTTATGAACTTGTGCTGAATGAATTACGCCGCAGCGGCATGGAAGAGATGATTGCCTCTGGCATCGTCATCACAGGCGGTTCAGCAATAATGCGCGGCATGGTGGAATTAGGCGAAGAAATATTCCATATGCCGGTACGTTTAGGCATGCCGCGCTACGTGGGCGGTTTATCAGAGGTGGTGAGTAACCCACGCTATGCAACAGGTGTTGGCTTGGTATTAATGGGTAAGCAGCAGTTAGAAAGACATTTAAACGGACAAATGGAATCTAGCTCATTTGGACGTGTATTGGAAAAAATGAAGAGTTGGTTTCAAGGTAACTTTTAAAAGACAGTTTTTAGTAGTAAGCAGTGAGGTGTAGTAATTAAATGTTTTTGGCAGAAGTGAATTTGCAATGAAGCAAGTTAAAAAGAGGAGACATCAAAATGTTTGAAATTATGGAAAAAAGTTCTCAGGAAGCCGTCATCAAGGTGATTGGTGTAGGCGGTTGCGGCGGTAATGCTGTCGCGCACATGATAGAAAAAAATGTAGGCGGTGTAGAGTTCATTTGCGCCAATACCGATATGCAAGCTTTGAAAAAGAGCCAGGCAAAAACGATACTGCAAATGGGTATCGCGATGACTAGAGGTCTAGGTGCAGGCGCTAAACCTGAAATTGGCCGTGAAGCTGCGATAGAAGATCGTGACACGATTGCTGAATTGATTGATGGTGCAGATATGCTATTTATCACAGCTGGCATGGGCGGCGGTACAGGTACTGGTGCTGCACCAGTCATTGCGCGAATTGCCAAAGAAATGGGTATTTTAACCGTAGCTGTGGTGACCAAGCCTTTCTCTTTCGAAGGTAAACGCACTAAAGTCGCATCAGAAGGTCTAGATGAATTATCAAAGTATGTAGATTCTTTGATTGTGATTCCTAATGAAAAGTTGATGGAAGTATTAGGCGAAGATGTACCATTTTTAGAAGCTTTTAGAGCCGCTAACGATGTATTGCACAATGCTGTTTCAGGTATTGCAGAGATCATCAATTGCGCGGGTACGGTTAACGTCGATTTTGCCGATGTGCGCACAGTGATGTCTGAAATGGGCATGGCGATGATGGGTTCAGCGATTGCAACTGGACCAGACCGCGCACGTATCGCAGCTGAACAAGCGGTGGCTAGCCCATTGTTAGAAGATGTCAACCTTGCCAATGCACGCGGCGTTTTAGTGAATATCACGACTTCTAGTAACTTCAAGATGAAAGAATACTATGATGTGATGAATACCATTAAAGCGTTCACAGCAGAAGATGCTACCGTGATTGTAGGTAACGTATTTGATGAAGCAATGGGTGATGCTTTGCGTGTAACCATGGTTGCAACTGGCTTAACCGGTTCACAACGCCGCCAGCAAAAACCAGAGTTACGTGTAATGTCGCAAGAAGTAGTACGCAATGGTACAACTAATCAACCAATGTATAGCGGTGGCATGGTCGAAGATGAAACACCACAAGTATTTGGCTCAAACAGTCGCCGTGCACAGGTAGAGGCTATGAAATTGTCAGGGATTGAAGAATATGATATCCCTGCGTTTTTGCGTAAACAAGCGGATTAGTTATTTGAAGAGATAACGGTTTAATAAAGTATATCTGCAATCTGATGTTAGTTGGCTCTCGCGGAGTCAAGGCCAAATATGTTAATATTCAATAGATTAGTAACGTAATAGCCAATAAGTAAAAGCTTGGCTTGCGAGTAAATAAAAGGTTTAGATAGACAAATGTTAAAGCAACGTACATTAAAAAAAGCGATTAGCGCCACTGGCGTTGGGTTGCACAACGGCGAAAAGGTTACTCTTACCCTGCGCCCGGCTGCACCTGATACTGGTATTATTTTCAAACGGGTTGATCTGCCTCAGCCCAATGAAATTGTGGCTACACCACATGCCGTGCATGACACGCGCATGTGCTCGGCACTTGAGGCCAATGGTGCACGCGTTGCTACAGTTGAGCACCTCATGTCTGCGTTAGCAGGCTTGGGAATAGATAATGTTTATATTGATGTGGATGCTTCTGAAATACCGATTATGGATGGTAGTTCAGGTCCGTTTGTATTTTTACTGCAACAAGCAGGTATTGCAGAGCAATCAGCAGCTAAAAAATTTATACGTGTTAAAAAAACGGTTGAAGTGATTGAAGGTGATAAGTGGGTGCGTTTTGAGCCTTATCATGGTTTTAAGATTGATTTTACAATTGAATTTAATCATCCAGTGTTTGAAAACTCCGGTAATAACGTCAAAATTGATTTTGCTGCGGATTCTTACATTAAAGAAATC
>DASQFK010000041.1:0-7674 GCA_035633175.1 Methylotenera sp. | reverse complement strand
GGATTGCCTGATGAATGGCAACTGCACGATCAGCCTCAAGCATGTAACCACTACTCATGCCGCTAATGATGTCATTTGCAATTGCAGTGGGCGCTTCGCCACGCGGATTATCCGAAGTCACAATGACAAGATCGGCTAATTTTGAAGCTATCGCGCCCATCAATGGCCGCTTGCCAGCATCACGATCACCGCCGCATCCGAATACGCAGATTAACCGGGCTGGCACATCTTGCTTCTTAGGCGTAATTTGCTCCCTTAGAGTAGTTAATACTTTCTCTAAAGCATCTGGTGTATGCGCATAGTCAATCACTACCAAAGGTAACGCTCCACCGCCAAATTTTTGCATGCGGCCTAATACCGGCTTGATTTGAGCAATCGCTATCACCGCATCATCTAAGCTGATATCCAGTGCCAATAGCGTCGCTAACACGGCCAGCAGGTTATAGGCATTAAAACGACCAAGTACAGCTGCAGTGATTTGCGCCACACCTTGCGGTGTGTTCACCTGCATGCTTAATCCTGCATCATGTAACTGCAGATTACTGCCTTTAATATCGGCATTTTTAGTTTCTAAACCATAAGTGACGTAAGGCTTCTCCTGACTCTTTAATATATCAGCCAATGTCTGCCCAAAAGCATCATCCGCATTCAAAATCGCAAAACCTAAACCTTCCCATGCAAACAGCTTTTGTTTTGCAGCGGCATAAGCCTCCATAGTCACGTGATAATCCAAATGATCCCGTGTCAAATTGGTAAGTACGGCAATATCAAATACCACACCATTCACACGACCTTGCTCTAAACCGTGTGATGACACCTCCATCACCACAGCATCAGCTTTTTGTGCCACAAAGTCTGACAGCATGCCTTGCAATAATATGGCGTCTGGCGTGGTGTTAGCTGCATCCGCAAGCGTTTCAGATTGAGCGCCTACGAAGCCGTTTCCTATCGTGCCGAGTACTGCAGTTTTTTGACCAATACTAGCCAGGCATTGTGCAACCCATTGACTCACCGAAGTTTTACCGTTGGTGCCAGTCACCCCGATCATGGTTAACTGTTCTGATGGATAGTGATAATACTCAGCGGCAATCCGTCCAACTTGTTGCTTCAAATTACTAATCCCTACATTGCGTACTTGCCAATTCGCATCCCAATGAAAACCTTCTTTCTCCCAAATAATCGCAGTAGCACCCGATTCTATCGCTTGCAAAATATAGTGGCGACCATCATTTTTTGCGCCGGGATAAGCTAAAAATAAGGTACCTGCTTTCACATTTCGGCTATCTGAAGTAATTGCAGTAAAGGACTGATTTAAAGAAGCCAATTTTAAGGAAGTATGCATGTTTACACTCCCTCCCTTGCATCTTCATCATTCTGAGGAATCACCACGTTATTATTGGGCGCATCCTGCGGCACGGCATACATTCTTAGTGCATCTGACATGACGGCACTAAACACTGGCGCAGCCACGGTTCCGCCATAATAGGCACCGTTATTCGGCTCATCTATCATCACAGCAATGATAAATCTAGGATTAGAAGCTGGCGCCATACCTACAAATGAAGCCACGTATTTATCTGCTTCATAGCCCGCCGCACCCACTTTATGTGCCGTGCCAGTTTTGCCAGCCACGCGATAGCCTAACACTTGCGCTTTTAACGCAGTGCCCCCAGGTTGGACCACCATTTCCAGCATATCTTTCACATGATTTGCGGTAATCGCAGAAAATACTTGCTGCCCGACTGGCACATCTTTAATTTTAAGTAATGAAATCGGCCGCAACTCACCTTCATTTGCAAACACGGTATAAAGCCTGGCTAGCTGCAACAAGGTAAGGCTGATGCCATGTCCAAAAGACATGGTTGCTTGCTCAATTGGGCGCCAGGTTTTGTAAGGTCTTAATCTGCCGGAAGCCTCACCCGGAAATCCAATCCCTGATGTGCGGCCAAGCCCTAACTCATTGTAAATATCCCACATATACTGCCTGTCTAAGGTCAAGGCGATTTTAGCCGCGCCTACGTTAGAAGACTTTTGTATCATTTGCGCAAGCGTTAACACGCCTTGCGGATGCGTATCATGAATAATGGCAGGGCCAATCTTCAAATAGCCCGGCGAGGTTTGAATCTTGGAATCCAGGTTATATTGACCGGACTCTAAAGCTGCAGCAGCAATAACAGCCTTTAGCGTTGAGCCGGGCTCAAATGTATCGACAATCGCACGGTTACGCGACTTACCTTGTATATTCTTAGGATTATTGGGGTTGTAAGTAGGAACATTCGCCATAGCGAGCACTTCACCAGTTTTTGCATCCAACACAATCGCCGCGCCCGCAGTCGCTTTATTTACTTCAACTGCTTTGAGTAACTCGCGGTAAGCCAAATACTGAATCCTGCGATCAATAGATAACACTACATCATGACCATCTTGCGGAACTTTTACGGCTTCCAAGTCTTCAACAATGTGACCCGCTCTATCTTTAATAACGCGGCGACTGCCAGTTGTACCTGAGAGCACGGGGTTTTTAGCCAGCTCGAAACCTTCCAGACCTTTTTCACCCAAACCTTTATCATCAATACCGGTAAATCCGACTAAATGCGCTGTCACGTCAGCAGCTGGGTAATAGCGCTTGTATTCCCGCTGCAAATAAACTCCAGGTACACCAACCTTCATTACTTGTGCGGCCAGTTCAGGTGAAATCCTGCGTTTTAAATAGACAAACTCACGCTCGTTGTTGGCGAGTTTTTTCTTAAGGATGTCAGTTTTAATAGCTAGCAATCCTGCAATTTTCTTTGCTTGCACAGCAGTAATCACTACATCTGGCGGGCTTGCCCATACAGATTCAACTGGCGAACTAATCGCCAGTAATTCACCGTACCTATCGGTAATTTTGCCGCGCTGTGCCGGCAATGTAATGGCACGGCTATAACGCGCATCACCTTTTTGCTGTAAAAAACGCTTATGAAAACTTTGCAGATAGACACTGCGGCCCAACAATGCAACAAAGCCTAGCAACACCGCAATTAACAATAGTCGGCGGCGCCAAGTAGGCAATTTGACCATGACTGGGGTATGAATCGCCATTATGGCTTTACTCCAGTAATGACAAATGTTTTAGCATTAAGGGCTTTAGTCGCAGATACTAGCTCTACTTTTGGCAAGACTTGTAGTTGACTTTGCGGCGCTACTATTTGAATTGAGCCGTCATTAGGGGTAACCACTTGCACCCGTGTCGCGTCAGGCACCTGCATCTGCAAGCGCTGAGAAGCAATCAACTCCACGCGAGAATGCATGGCCCAAGTACTTTGCTCCAACTGCAACTGGCCATACTCTTGATCATACTGCTTGGCCGCGTCGTTAATTTGCTCAAGCTCAATGTAAAGTTTGCGCGCTTTATGCTGCGAATTCACAAGGCCTAAGCCTGAGAATATCAGCGCAAAAAATAAAATGAGGTTAAGCCGCGTCATGCTACGTGCGTTCTTTCTGCTACGCGCAATACTGCACTGCGTGAGCGTGGATTGCGCTTGATTTCCGCAGCACTTGGCTTAATAGTTTTACCTATTCCTATCATTTTAGGCTGAGGCAATTCTGCCGCACGTACTGGAAAGTTAGCAGGCAAGTCATCGCGATTCGCTTGATCACGAATAAACTGCTTCACAATGCGATCTTCCAGCGAGTGAAAACTAATCACTGCCAATCGGCCTTGCGGTGCTAACAATGCCAAACACTGCGGCATGGTTAGCGATAACTCCTCAAGCTCTTGATTGATGAAAATCCGTAAAGCTTGAAATGTCCGCGTGGCGGGGTTTTGCCCAGGTTCAAACCGCGTGACTGTACCTGCCACGACCTTGGCAAGCTGCCCAGTAGTGGTGATGGCGCGCCCGTCATTGCGCTCCGTAATAATCGCCCTTGCAATCTGCTTAGCAAACCGTTCTTCACCATAATTTTTTATAACCCCCGTTAAATGTTGCTCTGTTGTATTGGCTAGATAATCCGCCACTGTTTGCCCACGACTTTGATCCATGCGCATATCTAAAGGCGCATCAAACCTGAAACTAAATCCACGCTCCGCAATATCTACTTGAGGCGATGAAATACCTAAATCCAACAAAATACCGTCAACTTTGCTAATGCCTAAATCGGCCAATTCAGTCTGCATACCCGCAAAGTGGCTATGCACCATGCTAAAACGGGGATCATCAATTTCCTTACTTGACTCAATCGCACTTAGATCGCGGTCAAATGCAATCAAGCGACCATTAGCATCCAAAGCAGCTAAGATTTTTTTTGAATGTCCGCCGCGACCAAACGTACCGTCCACGTAAGTACCACTCGGCTTGATTGCCAAGGCCTCCACAGCCTCATCCAGCAAAACCGTGATATGCACGTTTGCATCTGCTGTTTCTAATTGATTTGAACTTAATTTTGACACTTTGGATAAATGCTTTTCTGGCTTAGGTGCGTTTATGGAAGACGCTTTTTTCTGAGGGGTTACTTTATGGTGCACTTTTTTTAGAGACGGCGATTCTTTATTGGGCGCAATGTTCACGCCCTTAATCACAGTGAGAAGCCCTCGAGTTCCGTTGGCATGGTAAAGCCGTCACTCTGCATGACTTGCGCAAGCTGAGTACGCCAAGCTTCCATATTCCACAATTCAAAATGGCCACCTTGACCGACCAACATTACTTCTTTATCCAACCCTGCAAACTCGCGCAGAGCAGGTGACACCAGCATGCGGCCAGCACTATCCAAAGTGACATCTTCTGCAAAACCCACCAACAAACGCTGCAAAGCACTAGAGTTCTTATCAAACGAAGATAGCGCCATGATTTTGGCTTGAATCGGCTCCCACACATGCAGTGGGTACAACAACAAGCAACGATGCGGATGCGCAGTCAACACCAAGTTACCAGCGCACTCAAGCTGCAGCGCTTCTCTGTGCTTGGTTGGCACAGCGAGTCTGCTTTTTGCGTCTAAACTTAATGATGTAGCACCGCGAAACATACGCTCGTTAATTTCCTTAAAGTACAATCAATGCCCGATAAACTTAGGCAGCCATCTGTTAAATTGATTTAATCTATAAATACTATTTAAAATAAAACTTGGAGAATTGCTAACGCGTTATCTGGCAAACCCTTAGTAGTTATCAAACATCGCTATCCAAACTTACACTCCAAACTAAACTTGAAGCACGGCAACTTAATCAACAATTCTCCACAAAACTCCACTTTTCCCCACTAATATGCACTATAGATAAAAAAAAAGAGCAATGCAAGCCCTTTTTACTATTTTTTCTTTATAGGTCAATGACTTAGCGCATTTTCGTGATAAATATAATATCGTTATAAATGAAGCACATACAAAATTATATGAATGTAGATTATGAGAATACTTATGAAAGCGTTTGAATTGTAATTGGCAGGACAATTACATGATGAAAATCTCAAAATTTGATAACAATTTTTAAACCCAAAAGATATTAAGAAAGTGAAGCTGGCCGATAAGCCGGGTTCTGTTCTTACCTCGCGATAAGTGACAGTCATTCATCTAGGCGCACAATTACTTGTACGCCCAAGCTATCTACCCGCTGGCAGCGCGAGCCACGCCCTATTAACCGAAATTAAAATGCCAGCCTATTTGATATTGCTGCAGATGGAGGTTACCGCGTTTCACCGTAACTTAATACGCTCGTCTCTGTGGCCCTATTCCGCGCCTTATACCTTGCGGCTTTCAACGTACGGCCGTTAGCCGTCATCTTGCTCTGTGCAGCCCGGACTTTCCTCCCCTCACTTGCATGAGCGGCGACTGTCTAGCCAGCTTCAAAAGCATTTTAACACGTGAACTCGTCATTCCCGCGAAAGCGGGAATCCATTGTGGTTTAAAACGTTAAATTGGATTCCCGTTTTCACGGGAATGACGAAAAAGTGAGGTTACCGATACATCAACCAGCAGCGAAACCTCAACGCCTTTGCGCTCAAATCCCCTGCTACCGCGCCTGTGATGCTCAGCAGCATGGGGGCTTTCGGCAATCGACTGTTTGAGCAAAGCGAGTTTTCGATTGACGCCCATGATGCTGAGCATCACAGGAGTCAAGCGGTAGGGGGTAGCTTTTTCTTTGGTTACTTTCTTTTGGCTAAGCAAAAGAAAGTAACTCGCCAGTCGCGCGAGAGCGACCTATTACATAACTTGCAGCCATACTCAACGACACCAAAAAGTTATTTTATTAATTACAATATAATCCGCCAACATAGTCCGGTCTGCAATGAATTGGGTTTCTTGCTGACGCAGCTTGAGCGCTCCGCTCTGCGGCGGCCGCAGCTCTTTCCGCCGCCTCTGCTTGTCTCTGTTGAGCTTCTGATTTCTTTTCCAGCTCATATCTTTTAATGCTTTCAATTCGTTGTAGCCGCTCCAACTCCCTTGCTGCATCTTTTTGGCGATTGGCTTCTACAATATTATCAGTTCTTTCCTGTGCGCGAATTTGCTCTTCGATAGGTGCATCAGGAACTTTATTTAACTTACCAAGCGTTTTAATTGAACAAGGAGTGCCTTGATAACTTATCGTGCCTTTGTCATTTTTACACTTAAATATTTCAGCATGAGCTTGGCTACGCACGTTACAACAATTTACTTTTCTTATAATCAATGTATGCATACTGCTTAATACTAAAATTGCTAGGGAACTTTCGTTTAGCTTCTTTCAAATACCCATAAAACCTAGTTTGAAAATCTAAAATATCACTTGAACTTGCATTATCAATTGTTAGTTTAATTGCTTCTTTCACAAAAATATTGGCGTGTAAATATAACTCGGAATCTCGATATCTCTCCATTCTCCAAGTCGGCCATACTTTTCTGATTTCGGAAATAGTAAAAACCAATATTTTCTTTACTGGGCTGTCCGCCAAAAGTTCATCAGCCAGGTCTTTGGCTTTAAGGAGCTCTTTTTCCAAATCACAAAACATGAGACTTTATCCTCTCTTGTTTAAACCAATTTATTCAAAAATTACGAACAAAGAAAGCTGGGAGGTGCAAAGTTTGCATATCAATTAAATTTATTAGTTATAAATCACCGATTAACTTCCAATGCACAGCCTGCCCCGCCCTCAACGGCACCAACACATCACCATCAAACGGCAGACTATCAGGCACTTTCCAACTTTTTTTCACCAACGTAATCTGCTCAGCATTCCTCGGCAAACCATAAAAATCCGCACCATAAAAACTCGCAAAACCTTCTAACTTATCTAATGCATTTTCCTTATCAAACGCCTCGGCGTAAAGCTCCATCGCCGTATGCGCTGTGTACATACCCGCACAACCACAAGCCGCTTCTTTAGTGTGTTTGGCATGCGGCGCGCTATCTGTACCTAAGAAAAATTTAGTATTACCTGAAATTGCCGCTTTCACTAGCGCCACACGATGTTCTTCACGTTTTAAGATAGGTAAGCAATAGTGATGCGGTTGAATACCGCCTTTGAACATATCGTTACGGTTCATCAATAAATGATGCGCCGTAATCGTTGCAGCGACATTACGTGGTGTTTCTAATACAAAATCTGCCGCATCTTTAGTAGTGATATGCTCGAATACTATTTTCAATGCCGGAAAGTTTTTAAGTAATGGAATCATATTGCGTTCAATAAATACACGCTCGCGATCAAACACATCCACATCGTT
>DASQFK010000040.1:0-7697 GCA_035633175.1 Methylotenera sp. | reverse complement strand
AAATAGTTCGGCCAACACAGTACCAAGTATTAATCCGACTAGCGGTACGACATAAAGATAAAATACAGCACTTAAAACTGCATGTTCATCAATACCGACGACTACGCCGTCACCTACATTGGCATTAATGCGATTTTCAGCAGTAAAAGCCTGCTTTTTATGACCTAATAATTTACCCCAAGCTGCATTGCCACAACCACGCTTTTGACCGCAAATACCGCATGCCGTACGTCTTTCAAGCTCTAATGTGGCTAAGGCGTCTGCTTTACCTGTAATGACTGCATACTCTTCTATCATAGCTGTGCGAATATATTGAAATTACTGAATTGAGTTTATTTAGATATCTTACAGTGAGTTTATTTAAATAATTTTACAAAAGGACTTTATTAAATTACTTCTTAAAAACAACAGCATTCGCGATTTGAATCACTGTAGCTTCAGGCACTTCCCCTACCACAGTTATTTGATAGTTGTCATGCAGACTAGAATAAAAACTGGTATTGCCAATCACGCCATGGCCAAATTTAGATTTCTTATGTTTTGAAATTGGTTTTGTCGCGGGTTCAATGAATAATGAGACTGAAGATAAACCATCCGAAAATATCACGTGAGTGACAGCAGCAGACTTACCCTGCACCATACGGATCATCTGGTCAACCTTATGATAACCTGCAGGCAAGTCTTTAATCGTCCAAGTTTTAGAGACGCTATTATCGATAATCGTGACCACTTCATCTTCCATCACGTAATTTTTTTTGCTATCTATCTTGGGTTGAAACCAATCCAGATCAACGGTATTGAGCAATCCTATTTGACTAAAACCAATACTATCCATCATTTCATTGCGGCTGTTAAACATCACCGACTTAAGTAATAAACCATATTCCGTATCAATCCAAAACTTATAACCGTAACGTAGATTATCTTTAGGTTCTAAAAAAAATATCTGGGTTTGACGGCCTGCGACACGCTCAGACTCACCTGCGCGTAATGAATAACTGGTTTTTACTGAATCTAGGTTTGTAGGCAAAATAGCAGGAAACATATTTTGACCACGGCGCTTTTCAATGATCACTTTTTCATTTTTAGGACTAAAAATAACCAAGTCGTGACCTTGGCTAAATACTTCACGAGGCATGCCATCCAGCACTACATTACGAGAAAACTCTCCACTGCCATTAAAAAAATGGGTGATTTGAACTGATTTGGATTGTTGCCCAGTTTGGTAAATAAATATGCCTTGGTAGCTCAACGCATGTGCAGCCAAAGCAGCTTTCTGCAGTGTTTGCCACATAGCGTCGTTTGTAGCGGCTTGAACACTGAAGGTTAAACTGGCAAATAGGGTCGTACTAGCAAATAGCCAAGCCAGCACGAAATGCATCATTTTCATCACTTTGTATAGCAACATTACTTTACTTTGTATAACCCACGGACTGAATATAATAGGCGCCGCCTGAAGGTGCAGATGCTTGATGTGCAATCAAATATTCTGCAGGAATATCTGGAACATTTTGTGCAACTTCGGCCGGAGCTAGTTCATCACTGCTTAATGTTTGCTGATGCATTACCATCCAACCTACTACCATCACCGCAGTAAATGAAGCTGCAATCGACCAACCCGCATGTATTTTACTAGGCGCATCTACTTGAACGTTGCCTGCATTACTGGGGTTAGTCAATGCCGGATTAGGTGAGAGCACAGTAGGCTCTTGATCTAACTTAAGCATAAGATTATGTTTGAAGTTAGCACTAAATGAAGGTGTATCACGCATAGCATCACCAATTAAGTTATATTGGCTCCACGTTTCTGCAGCTTGTCGGTTAGATTGCACTGAAGTAATCAGATGTGCTGCATCAGTCAGTGCAATTTCACCATCAAGCAAAGCGGATATTTGTTCATTCATTATTAGCTCCTAAATCTAATACATGTTTTCTTTTAAATTTTACTGCTGATTAAACACTAAAATACAGCTTACCAGCGCTTATTTTCTGGCGTATCCAACAACGGCCTCAATTTCAAGGCAATCGTTTCACGCGCTCTAAAAATACGCGATCTCACTGTCCCTATTGGACAACTCATAATCGTCGCAATTTCTTCATAGCTCAAACCTTCGATCTCACGCAAGGTAATCGCTGTGCGCAACTCTTCAGGCAAGCCGGCAACCGTATCATTCACTGTTTGCGCAATTTGCTTGGTCATCAAGCTAGACTCTGGCGTCTCCATGGTACGTAACTCATTACCATCTTCAAAATTTTCTGCATCTTCAATTTCAATATCAGTACTGACGGTAGGTCTGCGACCCATTGAAACCAGATAATTTTTTGCAGTGTTGATACCAATACGATACAGCCAAGTGTAAAAAGCACTATCGCCACGAAAGTTTGGCAAGGCACGATAAGCTTTGATAAAGGACTCTTGCACTACATCCTCAATTTCAGCTTGATCACGAATCATACGGGATAATAAACGGCCTAATTTACGCTGATACTTATCCACCAGCATACCAAAAGCGCGCTTGTCGCCTTTTTGCGCGCGCAGAACAAGCTCATGATCAATCTCGCGATTACCAGATGCTGGAGTGACGGCCACTTCGGTTAAATCCCCTGTAGCCTTACTATTATTGTATGTATTTTCACTAATATTGTTCCCACCAGTATAAGTATAACCTTGCACTGCGGGTTGCACTAAACTTAATTCTGCCAGATTAAATTGTACTTGGCTTAATTGCGGTATTACTAGTAATTTACTGGTATGCATCATCATGTTTTCCCCTGACTCACATTAGGGCATTTCTATAAACTTAATTTTCTTCGCCACACTGCATTGCTTACAAAAAATTATTCCTTACATATAAAATATATGCTGCGTCTTAATTTTTTGTTCGCGCCTTGTTTGGCTTTGAAACTTGAATTTATAGAAGCACCCATTACAAATTTATAATTTCACTAATTGATACTTTTGCGTGTTTCGCATTTATTACGTTGTTTCTATTGCACTTTGTAATGACAGCGATACACTCCTATAAGTTCATAGCGACAAATGCCTTTTCCCAACACATAATCATTAAAGAAACTCAGCATAGCCATGCAGCAATTTGACGTTTTAATTATCGGCAGCGGCCTTGCAGGCTTGTCATTAGCGCTGCGCACTGCAACGCAAAAAAAAGTCTGCCTCGTCAGTAAACGCACAATCAATGATACCGCCAGCGATTGGGCGCAAGGGGGAATCGCAGCCGTTTTAAATGTGAACGACAGCATCAATGACCATATTCAGGATACATTAATCGCAGGTGCCGGTTTGTGTGATGAGGCCGTGACTGAATTAGTTGCGGAACAAGGTAAAGAAAGCGTGGAATGGTTAATTGAGCAGGGCGTGGGCTTCACGCGTGAGCGAGACGACAGCGGCTATCACTTAACGCGCGAAGGCGGCCATAGCCAGCGCCGTATTATTCATGCCGCTGATGCCACTGGCCACGCTGTGCAAATGACACTGTCTGAAAAAGTGAAGCAGCATCCTAATATTACCGTGCTGGAAAACCACATCGCAGTGGACTTGATCACCACACGGAAAGTCACACAGACCAAAGTTAAAGCAAGTGATGACAATGCTTGCCTAGGCGCTTACGTGCTAGACAACGATACAGGGAAAGTTATCACCATTGCTGCACAAAACACCATTCTAGCTACAGGCGGCGCTGGGAAAGTCTATCTCTACACGACTAATCCAGACGTCAGCACTGGCGATGGTATTGCCATGGCATGGCGTGCCGGTTGCCGCGTGGCGAATATGGAATTTATACAATTCCACCCTACTTGCCTGTTTCATCCGCATGCCAAATCTTTTTTAATTAGCGAAGCGGTACGCGGTGAAGGCGGCTTACTCAAACTACCCGATGGCACAAGATTCATGCCCGAACATGACGCACGTGAAGAACTTGCCCCGCGCGATGTTGTGGCCCGCGCTATTGACTACGAAATGAAAAAACGCGGCTTGGACTGTGTCTATCTAGATATTTCAAACAGGCCGTTAACGTTTATTCAAGAGCATTTTCCCAATATCTATAGACGCTGTTTAGAGCTAGGCATCGACATCAGTAAAACGCCGATTCCTGTAGTCCCGGCTGCGCACTATACATGCGGCGGCGTGATGGTTGATGCCAAAGGCTTAACCGATATTAAAAATTTATATGCCATTGGCGAAACAGCTTGTACTGGCTTACATGGCGCTAATCGCCTCGCGAGCAACTCATTACTGGAATGCCTGGTATTTGGTCAGGCTGCAGCAGAAGATATTTTAAGCCAGCCTACCAAACCCATGCCACCATTACCCTATTGGGATGAAAGTCGCGTCACAGACGCAGATGAAGAAGTATTGATTACGCATACTTGGGATGAGCTACGCCGCTTTATGTGGAACTACGTGGGCATTGTGCGCACCGACAAACGCTTAAGCCGCGCGCTACATCGTATCCACATGCTGCGCGATGAAGTACATGAGTTTTATAGCAACTTTAAAATCAGTAATGACTTAATTGAGCTACGCAATTTGCTACAAGTAGCCGAGTTAATTGTTGAAAGCGCTATTTCACGCAAAGAAAGTCGCGGTTTGCATTACAGTAAAGATCACCCAAATGCTGAGCTAGAACCCATCCCCACAGTGCTGGAACCTTCTAATTATTACAGCTTACTAGACCGCGAACATGGTAGCGACCATCATTGATGGCTTTTACTCGGTGTATTCTCTTATGTTTTTATATATTAATTGCCACGCCAAGCAATGCAGCAGAATCCTATTCAGTCACTTATGTATACGATGGCGACACCGTTAAACTACGCAATATCAATGGTGAATTCAAATTAAGACTCACGGACATAGACGCCCCTGAGCGCAATCAATCCTATGGCAAAAAATCAGGGCGTGCGTTAACCAAGCTATGCAAAGGCAAGAACATTTTCGTTACCGCACAAATTAGCGGTACCGATAAATACAATCGCTATTTAGGTAAATTGCAATGTAACAATGTTGATGCAAGCCTTTACTTAGTTGAACATGGCTTAGCTTGGCACAATACAAAATACTCAAATGACGTAGTAATTTTCAACGCTGCATCGCGAGCTCGCCAACAAAGGCTTGGACTTTGGAAAAGTAAGCGCCCAATGCCACCTTGGGTTTGGCGGCAAAAGCATTCTCACTAAGTAGTAAGAATAAAATGTAGCAGCAATTCAAACCGTATCTACAAAAAAATACAAAACTAGCTTTAATTACAATAACCCTTATAATGCAACTTCCCTACGCCAACCAATCAGCGTAGCGGTCTCTATCCTAATCTTCTTGATTTTCAAATCTCTCATGAATGATTATTACACTTGCCTGCCTCGATTGGTGTTGCTTCATAAGTAATTGGTCGGCTTAAACGCAGCTGGAGCTTTACATTGACAATTGAAACAACACCGCTTGCTGAAACAAGCACACCAAATAATAACGTCATTAACTTTAATGAGTTAGGACTGACAGAATCCATTCTGCGCGCCATTAGCGACGCAGGTTACACTACACCAACGCCTATTCAAGCGAAGGCGATTCCACAAGTATTAAGTGGCGGCGATTTACTGGCAGGTGCACAAACAGGTACCGGTAAAACTGCTGGCTTTACCTTACCAATCTTGCATCTACTGAGCCAAAAACCTTTAACTGAAGTTGCAAAAGGCCGCCCACGCTGCTTGATGTTGACGCCAACGCGTGAACTAGCGGCCCAGATCGAAGAGTCCGTAAAAACTTATGGCAAATACTTACCGTTAACTTCTACCGTGATTTTTGGCGGAGTGAACGCTAACCCACAAATTGCGCGCCTGAAAAAACCGCTGGATATTTTAGTCGCTACACCTGGCCGTTTGCTGGATCATGCGAATCAAAAAAACGTGGATTTATCAGGCGTTGAGATTTTAGTATTAGATGAAGCTGACCGCATGCTGGATATGGGTTTCATTCGCGACATCAAGAAAATATTGGCAATGTTGCCAAAACAACGCCAAAACTTATTGTTCTCAGCAACCTTCTCTGACGAAATCAAAGCACTAGCCGATGGCCTATTGCATAACCCAGGCTTTGTTGAAGTTGCGCGTCGCAATACCGCTTCTGAACTGGTTGAACAAACCGTACATATGGTCGCCCAGCCGCATAAGCGTGACTTAATGAGCTATCTTATTAAGCACCATGACTGGAAACAAGTGCTGGTATTTACCCGCACCAAGCACGGCGCAAATCGTTTGGCTGAAAAATTGATCAAAGATAACATTCAAGCCGCTGCGATTCATGGTAACAAGAGCCAAGGTGCGCGCACTAAAGCATTAGCACAATTTAAAGACGGTTCTATGCGTGTATTAGTAGCCACGGACATTGCTGCTCGCGGCTTGGATATTGACCAGTTACCGCAAGTAGTAAATTTTGAATTGCCTAACGTGCCAGAAGATTACGTGCATCGTATTGGCCGGACTGGCCGTGCAGGAAGTAGCGGCGCGGCGGTATCTTTAGTAGACCGTGAAGAATTGAAACTGCTAAAAGACATTGAAAAGCTGATTAAACGCGAAATTCCTAAAGTGCATGTAGAAGGCTTTACGCCAAATGCCAACCCTGAGCCTGAAGCCCCACGCTCTACGCAGCCGCATGGCAGACCACCGCGCGGGCATGGACAAGGTCAACAACGCGCCAGTAATAATAGCCAAAGGCAAGGCGAGGCTAATGGCGCTGGTCAAAATGCTAACCGCAATGCTAACCAAAACCGCGGTCAATCTCAAACTAGAAACCAAGCTAACCCTAATGCTGAAGGTCATCCTGCACAGAATAATGGTCGCAGACCTAGCAATGGGGTTGGTCAATCTAACAACCAAGCGCCGAGAGACTCGCAAGCTAATTCTACAAAAAACATGTCAGAAGCAGCTCGCCATCAAGCCATGCCGCAACCGGCTTTGTTTGCGCCAAAAAGCACTCATAACGGCAACTTTAATCGCAGCAATGGAAATGGTAGCAGCCCAACCCGAAGCAACACTAACTCTGGCAGCCAACATAGAACCGGCGGCAGAGGTCGTTAGAGTATCAATATATGATGATTTGGGTTGATGCCGACGCTTGCCCTGTCGTGATTAAAGAGATTTTATTCAGGGCTGCGGAGCGCACTAAAATTACCACGACACTGGTGGCTAACCAGTTCTTACGCACGCCGCCATCGGCTTACATCAAGACCATGCAAGTACCGAGTGGTTTTGATGTAGCAGATAATAGAATTGTGCAAGAACTTAAAGCCGGTGATTTAGTGATTACCGCCGATATTCCATTAGCTGCACAAGTTGTAGAAAAAGGCGGCCATGCACTGAACCCTCGTGGGGAGCTTTACACGACTGCAAATATTAAAGAGCGGCTTGCCATGCGTAATTTAATGGAAGAGTTACGTGGCAATGGTATCGATATTTCAGGCCCATCGGCATTTAATCAAAGCGACAGACAGACTTTTGCTGCTGCGCTAGATAGTTTTATAGCAAAAACCACCTCTAAAAACACTTTAAAAACTTAAGATTTAAAGTAAGTTTAAATAATAAATGCATCTAGCATTTAAGCAAATTACAAAAATAGATTAAAATTCTAACCATAAAATTTTTTACAATCTTGATTTAGGAACAGCCATGCAAATCGCAATGAACAC
>DASQFK010000039.1:0-8721 GCA_035633175.1 Methylotenera sp. | reverse complement strand
GCTGGAGAAAATGCTTAAGCTTGATTATGAGGTTTCAGTAGTATTAGCGCGGGATGTGAATGGGAATGTTGCTACATTTCCAACTTCTGAAAATAGTCATCTCAATGGCATACTGGATGTATCAATCGTACCTGCGCGCGGCAGTGATGCCATTAACCATCAAGCGCAAAAATTGGCGATCTTGGTTGCGGAAAAGCTCGATTACATAGGCGTGATCGGGGTTGAGTTTTTCGTGTGTAATAACGAGTTGTTAGTCAATGAAATGGCGCCGCGGCCACATAACTCGGGTCATTACACTATTGATGCATGCATCACTAATCAGTTTGAGCAACAAGTACGTGTCATGACAGGCTTGCCACTAGGCAGTAGCCGACAACACAGCCCAGCGGTGATGGTAAATATACTGGGTGATATTTGGCCGGATGATGCTAACAAGACAAGTGAGCCAGCTTGGCAAAATGCGTTGAATAACCCACAACTTAAAATGCATCTATATGGTAAACAGCAAGCCCGCTCAGGCCGGAAAATGGGGCACTTTACCATCATCAATGCGAGTCGTGATGAAGCGATTAAACAAGCAATGCAAGTACGCACTGAATTGAATATAGATAATTAACACCCTAAAGCTTGCTTGCAATGAGCTTAATTGCAAGCAAGCTTAAATACTGTCAAAAACTGACATAATAAAAAAGCCGAACATCAGTTCGGCTTTTTTATTATATGTTACTTAAAGCTTAGCGTTACGCCATCGCCTTAATCGCTGCATTTAAGCGGCTTTTATGACGTGATGCTTTATTTTTATGAATGATTTGTTTGTCCGCAATGCGGTCGATCACGCTTACGTTTTCACTGTAAGCAGCGGTAGCTGCGGCTTTATCGCCAGCTTCTACTGCTTTAATAATTTTTTTAATCGCTGTACGCAAAGTAGAACGCAAACTTGCATTGTGTGCACGTTGCTTAACTGCTTGACGAGCACGTTTTCTTGCTTGTGCGGTATTTGCCATCTGTTTATTTCCTAAAAGTTGCCTAAAAGCTATTCAAAATACGAAGCCCATAACTATAGCTATTTTATAAATAATTTGCAAGTTTTAATCAAGCAATTATCGTGAGTAGTTATCGCTCGATAACGGCTTGCATGCTAAAATCATGCAATATGTTGTTAATAAACCAAATTCCTACCTATTTTTTCAACTTACTGTTGTTAAATAATCACGCATGAATCTATTAAAAGCTTTAGCCAAGGTTGGCAGTATGACCTTTGTCTCGCGCATATTAGGTTTTGTGCGCGATACGCTCATTGCCCGTGTATTTGGGGCGGGCATGTTAAGTGATGCTTTTATTGTAGCATTTAAAATTCCTAATTTACTGCGTCGCGTTTCAGCTGAAGGCGCATTCAGCCAAGCCTTCGTGCCTATTCTGGCTGAATATAAAAGCCAGCGCAGCTTTGAAGAAACGCATAGTTTGATTAACCGTGTGGCAACCTGGCTAGGGTTGATTCTAGTGGCCGTGACTTTACTTGGTATGTTGGCTGCGCCTTGGATAGTCACTTTGATTGCACCAGGCTTTAGAACAGACCTTGCTAAAATGCAGCTCACAATCGAATTGCTACGCATCACTTTCCCTTATATATTTTTTATATCGCTGGTTTCTATGGCTGGTGGTGTGCTTAACACTTACAACAAATTTGGTGTTCCGGCATTTACTCCGGTATGGCTCAATGTTTCTATGATTGCTGCGATTTTGTTTTTTGCAGATCATTTTGCCGAGCCAATTAAAGTGCTGGCTTGGGCGGTATTTGTGGGAGGCTTTTTGCAACTCATGTTTCAGATACCATTTTTAAAGCAAATCGGTTTGCTGCCTAGATTTGAAATCAAGCGTGATGACGAAGGTGTCTGGCGGATTTTGAAACTCATGGGCCCGGCTGTGCTGGGTGTTTCTGTTGCGCAAATCTCCTTGATCATTAACACTATATTCGCTTCATTTTTAGCAACCGGTAGCGTGAGCTGGTTGTATTACGCAGATAGGCTAATGGAATTTCCTACAGGCATATTGGGCGTTGCCTTAGGGACTATATTATTGCCTAGTCTATCGAAGGCCTATGCAGGTAAAGATGATGGTGAGTATTCGCAATTACTGGATTGGGGCTTACGTTTAACATTTATTCTGGCGGCGCCGGCAGCAGTGGCTCTAGCTGTACTGGCAGCGCCTTTGGTGATTGCTTTGTTTCATTATGGGAAATTTACTGGGCATGATGTGTTAATGACACAGCAGGCGCTTATTGCATATAGTCTTGGCTTGTTAGGGCTGATTTTAGTTAAAATTTTAGCGCCGGGGTTTTATGCAAGGCAAAATATTAAAACGCCTGTTAAGGTGGCGATATTTACATTAGTCATCACACAATTGATGAATGTGATCTTTGTATTTGTGCTGGATTTAAAACATGCGGGCTTAGCGCTTGCTATCGGCTTAGGCGCTTGTATTAACGCTGCCCTGCTGTATTATCATTTGCGTAAAGCTAATGTTTTTCAACCGCAGCCGGGATGGTTGATCTTTATGTTTAAACTGTTCGTTGCATTGAGTGTAATGGGCGTTGCCCTGTATTTCGCGATGGGTGATACCAACGCATGGTTAAGTTTCAGTTTGATAAAGCGCCTGGGCTATATTACTGGCTTGGTCATATTAGGCGGCTTGACTTATTTTGCAGCCTTAGTGGCGCTAGGCTTTAGGCCGCGTGATTATATCCGTAGAGTAAAAAGCTGATGCAAGTTTTTCGCCATCTCCCTAATACGTTACAAGAGCCATGCGCACTCACAATAGGCAATTTCGATGGCATGCATCTGGGCCATCAGGCACTATTGAAAAAGCTGATTGAAAATGCTCAAGCACTCAATTTAACATCAGCAGCCATGACTTTTGAACCTCATCCGCGGGAATTTTTTTCGCCGGAAACTGCACCGCCCAGGCTATGTTCCCTGCGTGAAAAGCTGGAGCATTTTGCAGAAGCTGGGGTGGAAAAAGTTTATGTATGCCGTTTTAATCGCGGCTTTGCTAAAGTGACCGCAGATGAATTCATGCAAGGTATTTTGCGCGAGTCACTCAATGCACAAGCTATCTTAGTTGGTGAAGACTTTCGATTCGGAGCAATGCGCACCGGGACGATTGTCGATTTTATCAATCAAAAATTCAATTTGATCAGTTTAGCACAGGTTAATTTGCCTGGATCAAATTCAGATAATGCCCGTGTATCCAGCACGCGGGTGCGAGAAGCTCTGGCAGCTGGATATTTGCAAGAAGCATCTAATTTATTAGGCCGTCCTTACAGTATCAGTGGCAAAGTCGTGCATGGCGCCAAGCGCGGCAGGCAACTGGGTTTTCCTACAGCCAATGTGCATATGCGACATGAACGTCCTGCCTTGACCGGCGTTTATGCAGTAAAATTAGATGGTTTGAATGGTGTGGCAAATTTGGGCGTACGCCCAACGATTGCGGGCATTCCTAAGCTTTCGTTAGAAGTGCATGTGCTTGATTTTGATGGTGATTTATATGGTAAGCATGTGCATGTGGCATTTTTGCATAAAATACGTGACGAAATGAAATTTGCAAGTTTAGATGCGTTAAAAGCGCAAATCGCTGTAGATGTAATCGCAGCTAGAAATTTTTTCCAGCAATAAATTTAAGAAACTTAATTAAAACTACGTATTTAAAATACGTTCAGAAATAAATCATGACCGAAAACGTTAATAAAGAACAAAATAAATACAAATTAAATCTACCCGAAACCACGTTTCCTATGCGTGGAGATTTAGCTAAGCGCGAGCCCGCCTGGTTAAAACAATGGCAAGATAGAAAACTCTATGAACGTATTCGCCAGTCACGCAAAGGCGCTAAAAAATTCATCCTGCATGATGGCCCTCCATATGCTAACGGCGATATTCACATCGGTCATGCCGTGAATAAAATCTTAAAAGACATTATCGTTAAATCCAAGACCATGAGTGGTTTTGATGCACCTTATGTGCCCGGCTGGGATTGCCACGGCTTGCCGATTGAATTGGTGGTTGAAAAAAATCACGGTAAAAATATTGACCCCGCTAAATTCCGTGAGTTGTGTCGTGCCTACGCTGCGGAGCAAGTAGAAAAGCAAAAGAAGGACTTTATCCGCTTAGGCGTGTTAGGTGATTGGGATAATCCTTATCTGACAATGGATTTTAAGACCGAAGCAGACATCATGCGTGCTTTGGGTGAAATCTATCAAAATGGCTATTTGTATCAAGGCAGCAAGCCTGTGCATTGGTGTGTGGATTGCGGTTCGGCCTTAGCTGAGGCTGAGGTGGAGTATGAAGATGTGAATTCACCCGCGATTGATGTAGGGTTTAAGGTTATTGATAACACTGCATTAAGTAAAGCGTTTGGGGTGGAAGTAACGGGTGATGCTTATGCTGTCATTTGGACGACAACTCCGTGGACATTACCTGCAAATCAGGCCGTTTCTGTAAATCCTGATCTTACTTACGATTTAATCAGCACTGGCCGCGGTGCGATGATTTTAGCGCATGATTTAGCACAGGTTACTTTGGCTCGTTATGGTGAGGTTGATGTAAGTGTACTGGGTAGTTGCCAAGGTTCAGACTTAGCGATGCTTAGTTTGCAACACCCCTTTGACAACCGCCAAGTATCGGTTATTTTTGGCGACCACGTGACTACTGATGCAGGTACAGGTTTAGTGCATACTGCAGCTGCACACGGTAATGACGATTGGCTTGTGATGAAAGCCAATTTTCCAAATGAAAAGCCACGTATTTTAATGGGTGGTGATGGCAAATTCTTTAATAGTGATTTGGTGGAATTTGCAGCGATACGCGGCTTAACAAGACAAGAAGCAAATAAAGTGATTCTTGCAAAAATGCAAGAAAGCGGAAATTTATTTGCAAATGTGCGTTTAAATCACAGCTTTCCTCATTGCTGGCGTCATAAAACGCCATTGATGCAGTTGGCCACCCATCAGTGGTTCATTGGTATGAATGCAAAAGATGCTGCAGGTATTAGTTTGCGTGAGCATGCCAATAAAGCGGTTGATGAAACTGAATTTTTCCCAAGCTGGGGTCGTGCGCGTCTGGAAGCCATGATTAAAAATCGCCCTGATTGGTGCGTATCGCGCCAGCGTAACTGGGGCGTGCCGATGCCGTTTTTTGTGCATAAAGAAACGGGCGAGCCGCATCCTGATACTGCTCGATTATTGGAAATAGCTGCTCAATTGGTTGAAAAAACAGGTGTTGAGGCATGGTTTAGCTTAGATGGTGCTGAATTTTTAGTGCAACATGCACCTGAAAATGCAGCGGAATACAAAAAAGTCACCTATACATTGGATGTTTGGTTTGATTCTGGTGCAACGCATGCTGCGGTATTGAAGCGTCGCCCAGAGTTGCAGTTTCCTGCAGATTTGTATTTAGAAGGTTCAGATCAACATAGAGGCTGGTTTCAGTCTAGCTTGCTTACCGGTTGTGCAATTGATGACCGCGCGCCATATGAAGCTTTGCTGACCCATGGTTTTGTGGTGGATGGTTCTGGCCACAAAATGAGTAAATCTAAGGGAAACGTAGTCGCACCGCAAAAGGTGATGGACACTTACGGCGCGGATATCTTACGCTTATGGACAGCTTCAACTGACTATTCAGGCGAACTGACGATTTCGGATGAAATCTTGAAGCGTGTGGCAGAAAGTTATCGTCGTATTCGTAATACCATGAAATTTTTGCTGGCGAACCTTGCAGACTTTGATGCAAATAAAGATTTATTGCCAGTGAGTGAGTGGCTGGAAATCGATCAATATGCGCTCGTGCTGACAGAGAAATTACAGACAGAAGTGTTAGCAGATTATGACCGTTATGAATTTCATTTAGCAGTACAGAAGTTCGTGAGTTTTTGTTCAGAAGATTTAGGCGGTTTTTATTTAGATATTCTTAAAGATAGGCTTTATACCGCTGGCGAAAACTCACATGCACGCCGTGCGGCCCAGAGTGCCTTGCATCATATTACGCATTGCATGATGCGTTTGATGGCGCCTATTCTGAGCTTCACTGCCAATGAGATTTGGCAGACTTTAGGCTTGGATGCTGATAAAACAGTCTTTGAAGATGTTTGGTATGTGTTGCCAGAGCATGGTATGAATGATGAGCGTATTAATGCATGGGAAACAATCATAAGTGCGCGTAGTCAAGCCGCGAAAGAAATTGAGGTGTTGCGCGCAGCGGGGCAGGTTGGGTCATCTTTACAAGCTGAGTTAGCTTTCTATGCCACTGATAGCGGATATGCAGCGATGAATAGCTTAGGAGATGATTTACGTTGTGCGATGATTACTTCTAGCGCTAAGGTGTATAAAGTAGTTACTGAAGCTGAGCAAAAAATTGTAGTAACGCCAAGTACGCATGTTAAATGTGACCGTTGCTGGCATTACCGTGTCGACGTTGGTTTACATGCCGAGCATCCGAGTATTTGCGGGCGCTGTGTGAGCAATTTATTTGGTGCTGGCGAGGAGCGTAACTATGCCTAGAAGCATTAGTATTTATAGTTGGTTAGCTATTAGCGCAATTTTAGTCGCATTGGATTTGTACACTAAGTACTTAGTGCAAGGCGCATTTCAATATGGTGAACATCTAACAATCACCAGTTTTTTTGATTTGGTGCGCTATCACAATGAAGGCGCAGCTTTTAGTTTTTTAGCTAACGCAGGCGGTTGGCAAAAGTGGTTCTTTAGCGGTATTTCTTTGGTGGCGATTGTCGTGATCACTTATTTAATTCGCAAACATCACACAGAGAAACTTTTTTGCTTAGGTTTGGCCTTAGTACTAGGTGGTGCAATCGGTAATTTATATGACCGTTTGACTTTAGGTTACGTGGTGGATTTTTTGTATTTTCATTATCAAAGTTTTGCTTGGCCGGCTTTTAATGTGGCAGATAGCGCAATTTGTGTAGGTGTAGCCTTGTTGTTATTCGATAGTTTTAAAAAGCCTCAGACATAGAGGTTAAATCATATTAAAACTGTTGGATAGTCGCGCAAAGCGCGAGGAGAACGATGTGCCGGATTGGAAGAAACTCATCGCAAGTAAAGTTGCTGTAGCACAGCGTGGCTCAGCGCCGGGTAAAATAAATGCCAATATCCGCATCCCTGCAGGGCAGACCGAAGTTAAAAATTTCCCCGTGCTGGATATGGGCATTAAGCCTGCAATCGCAAAAAGTGAGTGGTCGCTGCGTGTGTATGGCTTAGTTGAGCATGAACTTAATATCGATTGGGCGGCATTTGAAGCAATGCCCCAAATCACAAATATTTCCGATTTTCATTGCGTCACCCGTTGGAGCCAACTTGATATGGATTGGCAAGGCGTACGTGTGCGCGATATTTTAGTGCTTGCGGCGCCATTAGATAATGCTAAATTCGTCACTTTGCATGGCTATGATGGCTATACCACTAATATTGCACTGGAAGCCTTGCTTGATGATGATGTGTTAGTAGCTCACTCGGTATTAGGTGCGCCGCTCACACGCGAACATGGCGGGCCCGCACGCATGATAGTACCAAAACGTTATGCGTGGAAAGGTGCAAAGTGGCTAAAAGCGATTGAGTTGCATGCGGAAGATCGGTTAGGTTTTTGGGAGGTACGTGGTTATCACAATTATGCTGATCCATTTGAAGAGCAGCGCTTTTCTGATGATTAATTAGTGTTATCTTTCCAATTTTAATACTTTATTCTTGCACCCCAACTTTTTTAGTTTATTAAATCATCAGTTTGCATTCATGATAAGTTTGCTTATAATAATTAGATATGTTTTCTAAGCGCCTCCGATTATTTGTAAGCAAAGCCATTTTAATGGTCATGGTATTCGCGTCGCTTGCACCTACCATATCGCATGCATTTGCGAATAAAAATGGCGCTAAAAATGTTTGGCATGAAATCTGTACCGTACAAGGTACAAAACGCATAGCCGCAGTATTTACCTTCGATGCAACAGAGTCTGGGTTAAGTGCTAAATCAACCCCAGTTTCTGATTCCAACAACCCCACTGCAATGCACTTTGAGCATTGTCCTTTCTGTTTAAATCATGCTACGGCAGATGCGTTGCCTTTCTTTAACACTCATTATCTAGTTATTCTGGATGAAGGAAGTTATTATTTCCATACGGATTATTTAGCTCCAGTTTTAATTGCATTTCACTTTAGCGACCACCTGAGTCGCGCACCACCGCTCCTAAATTAATCCATATTTAACGGCATTCACTACACAAGTTCATTGTGAGGTGAGCCTAATGACATGAATTTTTTGGAGTTTCACATGATTACCCGTATTCATTTATGCGTATTAAGCGCATTAGCATTTAGTTTTTCTTCCACTGCATTTGCAGATCACAATGAAGATATTAATTTAGACGAAATAACAGTCACGGCGCCGATTGATAGCCGTATTGCTAAGCATCCTGCCACTGTTGAAACCTATGATAAAAAACAAATAGCAGAAACTATTAATGCGGCAACAACCGCACAAACTTTAAAGTATTTGCCTAGTATTCAAGTGCGTGAGCGTTACATTGGCGACCGCAACGGCATTATCGCAACACGTACAATTGGTACGCTCTCCAGTGCGCAAAGCATGGTGTATGCAGATGGTGTATTGCTTTCAAATCTATTAGGCAATTCGTTTGCATTCCCGCCGCGTTGGGGCATGGTCA
>DASQFK010000038.1:0-1847 GCA_035633175.1 Methylotenera sp. | reverse complement strand
TCTTCAACCGCATCATCATCTGTCACAGCTGGTGGCGCATCGGACATTAACAACACTTCAGCATCCGGCGCTTCTTCGTACACCTGAATACCCATGTCGTTAATCATGCCGATGATGCCATCGATTTGCTCAGAGTTCTGTACGTCATCTGGCAAGTGATCGTTAATTTCAGCGTAGGTTAAATAGCCACGCTCTTTACCCAATACAATCAGCGTTTTCAGGCGCGTACGACGTTCTTCAGCATTAGCTTCCTGCAGCTCAGGACTCACGAACTCCATGTTCTTTTTTTCTGCTAACTGGTCGCTTTTCTTTGGTCTTGCCATGGCTTACCTCTAAATTATGCAATTACCCCATGCACATCAAATATGCTCAAGGTGAATTTGATTTTTTTACAACCCTCGATTATACCAGAATTAAACCCTATTTTGACTGGGCTTATTACCTAAACTTTTCAGTAATGCACGTTCATTTTCTGTCAAAGCGCTTAAAGGCTTTTCGCTAATTTGCGCTAATAATATATTCTCATTTTTTTGCGCATAGGCATCCTGCAATTGCTGTCTCGCGCCCGCAAGTTCAAGTGCAAAATCTAAGGTTTCATCCAGCACATTCAACTCACGCTCCAACTCACGTAGTATCTTTGCATCCACCTTACTTTCAAGCTCGCGCATTATTACTACGGGTTTAGAATGAGGATGAAGCAGACAAATTTCAATAGCTTGCCGTAATAATCGTTCCTCATCTGAATTACCGACCAGCCATAATAAATCCTCTGAATTTGCCAAACTTGGCTGCATTAACAACATCAAACAAAAGCGTTTTTGTAAAGAATTTGTAGTGCGCGTAAGCTTAGGCCTTGCCTGCACTGGCGTTTTATTGAGATTAGGCAGCTTAAGCAAACTATGCATTTCCTCTAACGATAATTGTGCTAATTCAGCCACTTTTTTGCGTAGATACATCGCACTTCGCGGCGCGTTGATTTGCTGCATAATCGGCTCAGCTTCATTCAAAAATCGAACGCGATCCTCTTGGCTTTGCAGTGGATTGTCTTCACTTAAATGTTTCAGAATATATTGCGAAAGCGGCATCGCAGCCTTTACCTCAGCCTCAAACTTTTCTTTACCAAATTCACGCACATAGGAATCTGGGTCATGCTCTTTAGGCAAAAATAAAAAAGAAAGTTTCAATCCATCTGTTAATGCTGGCAAAGCATTCATTGCTGCCCGCCAAGCTGCAGTCAAACCAGCTTTATCGCCATCAAAACAAAATACAATTTCATCCGCCTGGCGCATTAACTTGGTTATATGAAATGGCGTAGTTGCAGTACCTAAGGCAGCCACCGCATATTCGATACCATATTGCGCTAACGCCACCACATCCATATAACCTTCGACCACTAATGCTCGGCCTGCATCACGTATGGCGCGGCGCGCTAAAAACAAGCCATATAACTCATGGCCTTTTTGAAACAGAGGTGTTTCCGGTGAATTGTAATATTTCGGTGTATCTTCAGGGTTAATCACACGACCACCAAAGCCAATCACCTGACCTTTTTGATCATGAATAGGGAACATAATGCGATCACGAAACCTGTCATAGCGACGGCCTTGCTCATTTTCAACCACTAAACCTGCAATGCTTAAAGCCTCGTTTTCATAGTGTGGAAATACATTTTGCAAGTTTTGCCATTCCGCCGGCGCATAGCCCACCTGAAATTTGGCAGCGACTTGCCCACTTAAACCGCGGCTTTTTAAATAATCAATTGCACGTTGCGACTTCTTTAATTCGGCTTTGTAATATTGTGCAGCTTGTTGCAGCGATTCTTGCAAGCCAACGACCACTTTGGCGGC
>DASQFK010000037.1:0-1995 GCA_035633175.1 Methylotenera sp. | reverse complement strand
CAAAGCTCCAATAATGAATTTTGTAATCAGTGTCTGTGAAGATATTCCCGTAGAAGCTATTCCTTTGTTACCAGGTAATCCAATGAAAGCACATTGGCTATTCGAAAATCCAGGAGTTTTGGATGGCACTTTCGAAGAGAGGAAAAAAGTGTATCAAAAGGTATTTGAACAAATAAGGAATAGAATTGATTTGTTTATACAACTCCCGTTAGCTCACTTGGACCAAGTAAGGTTAGATCGTGGTATGGAAAAATGGCAAATTAACCTGTAGCCGGCGGTGGCCTTGCTGACTGGGAAGTGTTACGTAAACATTTAGATGAACGTAAATGTTGCATAGCTGAATTTGATGAAGTACCAGAAGCCACCGGCTATGTAGTTGCTGCCGTCAACGTTGAAGTCGGCTCAAACGACCGGGTAGACGACATCTGCGAATACCGTAGAGATCACCACATAACACTACCTGCGTGACAAGAAATGTCGCCGGTTATGAAATGGGGTTGCCCGTTTTTCACTTCATACTCATAGCTATTCTTCAAGGACTTATATCCCGTAGAAGACAGATATAAACCTCATGGAGCGGGGCGGAGCCGCCTAACGGCAGGGTACCTGAGCGAAGCGTAAGGGGAGCCGTTACTCGCCGCTCCACGTGGTCTTTGTCCGCCCGTCTTTCTGCGAGCCAACGGAGAGCCATCCAAAAGTAGTTTCCAATGTATCTGAGTTCGTATGGTTTGAATCCACGCCCTTCAGGTGACCATAAAGTGTCACCACATACAAACCAATCTTTAAAATGCTCATCATCAAATAGATACCCTACTTTTATCTTTAAAACTCGATAAGCGGTGTAGGGGATACGTACACGCCTTTTTCCCAGTTCTGCAAAGTCTTATGAGTGACGTCTAATAGCCTTGAAAGCCTCTAAGGTCGTCAGGAACGCTCACGACGCATCAAATGGAAGTCATTGGGGTCAATATATATCCGAGGGAATTTTAACGAGCCTTATTTTATTTAGTGGTTTTTAACGGATTTGTAGATTTTCTATGGTGAGTAGTCATTGAGGCGTCCTCACTGATTTAACTGCGCCCATAATTCTTAATTGCTCTTTGGCCGTTAGCAATCCTAAAAAAACATTTCCAGTAATTCAAGGTGGAGTCTAAGAATTCACGCAGCATCAGACTTTCGGCAGCGCCGATGTCTGATGCGAGTGATACCGCAATATGATTTACTTGCTCATGAGTGAGTGTGAAGCTGTGAAGGGCTTCGGTACTGGTTATTGCTTTATGTGACATGCTGACTCCTTGGTCACACACCAAGTACTTATTTCGCATAATGTATATTATGTTAAATGGAGAATTAGTTATTATCACTCCAGAAATCGAAAGTAAGTTGCTGGGGTATCGAAAGCATAAGCTCATGCATCTTGCGGCCGCTAACGACATTGAAATTAACCAGATATCTACAGACAGCATTAATCAAAGCTTGGTCTACGCCAATTTCCGCAAGTCTTAATTTCTCTTTAGTGACATATCTGTAATACCTTCTACGCTTTACCTTGTTTCTACCTTCGACCCGAATCCTCCAGTAATAGCTTTTTAAATTTTCTGACCAATCAGGCAAATCAATCCCGCCCCTATTGTGATGACCGTACATAAGACCTTTATTTGTTTTTTTGTTGGCTTATACATGAAAACAGCCCGTTTAAGGGCTGTAGTGTTATTAAAACTTTTTGAACATGTTGCTTAAAGTCATGGAATATTTGCGGCCGCGGTGTTAAAACTTTCCTGCGGTTTAATGTCTTGGTTTTCTTTGGCAGTAACAAACCCTTTAGGATCAGGCAAAGGCCATGCGGTGGCAATGTAGCGTTTATGATAGTTCTGCAATATTGCCAAACTGCCATCTTGATTAATCAATACCGCCCAGCCAAGTGTTTTTAATGTGGCAAAGCTCATGCGCTCCAGCACGGCGAACGAATCGGAACGCCATTCTATCCAGCCTTCT
>DASQFK010000036.1:0-10161 GCA_035633175.1 Methylotenera sp. | reverse complement strand
GCTGATGGTCGTATTTTCTCGTTAGGCACCCTGCTTCGTACTCGTTACGGCTATAAAAATGAGTTACGCGCTTTTGGTGATGTACTTCGCGACCAATTATTTTTTCTCAAACGTAGCGGCTTTGATAGTTATATGATTCGCGCAGATAGAAGTGCGGAAGACGCATTAGCAAGCTTGAATGATTTTACAGCACCCTATCAAGGTGCTGTAGATGAAGCAAGACCTGCATTCATACGTTACAACAGGCTACCCTAATGTCTGGTGAAGTCTCAATGTTACGCCCTGCTGCAAATAACCCAGCGACATCGCCTATGCTTACAGAGGCGTTGCAAGCTGCTGTCATGCAAAAACGTAGCAATGTAGTACAAATACTGAAAGAAGCTATTACAGAATTCGGCAGCAACCATGAAATCACTTTTGCCAATAGCATGGGTGCAGAAGACATGGTGCTGACTGACATTATTCAACGTGAGCCATTAGCCATAGAGATTTTTTCACTGGATACTGGCCGCTTGCCGACTGAAACCTACGATTTAATTGCTGAGACTGAACAAACTTATAATACCAAACTTAAAATTTTCTTTCCTCAAGCTGAAGCAGTAGAAACTTACGTCAGGTCTAAAGGTATCAATGCTTTTTATGAAAGTATCGAGTTGCGTAAGGCTTGCTGCCACATGCGTAAAGTCGAGCCTTTACAACGCGCACTTAAAGATAAAAAAGCTTGGGTGACGGGCATGCGCGCAGAGCAATCCAGCACACGCGTAGACTTACCTTTCCACCAATTTGATGAAGCTAACAAATTGGAAAAATTCAATCCATTAAGTGATTGGACTGAGCAGGAAGTGTGGGCCTATATACGCATGTTTAATGTACCTTACAACAAATTACATGACCAGTTTTACCCAAGTATTGGCTGTGCACCGTGCACACGCGCCATTGCGGTGGGCGAAGACGTGCGTGCGGGCAGATGGTGGTGGGAAGATCCATTGAATAAAGAATGCGGTCTTCATACAAAAAAATAGCCCATTGGCAAGCATCTCTTAAGTTAAATTAAATATTAAAATCACATCATAAGCAGTTGAATATGTTAAATAAAAAACCATCGGAACATCAAGCCCTGTCTCATTTAGACTGGCTGGAATCAGAAGCCATCTACATTCTGCGTGAAGTTGCCGGGCAATGCTCTAATCCAGTATTACTGTTTTCAGGCGGCAAGGATTCTCTGTGTATTTTACGTCTGGCGGAAAAAGCTTTCCGTCCAGGTAAATTTCCATTTCCGTTGATGCATATTGATACAGGTCATAACTATCAAGAAGTGATTGATTTCCGCGATCAACGTGCGGCAGAATTAGGTGAGCGCTTAATCGTACGTTCAGTGGAAGATTCCATGAAACGCGGCACAGTCGTGCTTAAAACGCCTGATGAATCACGTAATAAACATCAATCTGTGACCTTACTGGAAGCGATTGAAGAGTTTGGTTTTGACTGCTGCATCGGCGGTGCGCGTCGTGATGAAGAAAAAGCGCGAGCTAAAGAACGTATTATGAGTTTCCGCGATGAGTTTGGTCAGTGGGATCCTAAAAATCAACGCCCTGAACTTTGGAGCCTTTACAATGCTCGCTCACATAAAGGTGAAAACATTCGCGCCTTCCCAATCTCTAATTGGACGGAAATGGATGTTTGGCAATATATCGAACGTGAGAATCTAGGCTTACCAAGTATTTACTTTGCGCATAACCGCCCTATCGTAATGCGTGGTGGCGCGATTATGCCTGTGACTGATATTACACCAGCAAAAGCGGGTGAAGAAATTATTGATATGCAAGTGCGTTTTAGAACAGTGGGCGACATTACATGTACGGCTCCTGTGATTAGTGATGCCGATACCATTGCGAAAATCGTACTTGAAACTGCAACAACAACGATCACTGAGCGTGGTGCAACCCGCTTGGATGACCAAACCTCAGACGCTTCAATGGAACAGCGCAAAAAAGAAGGCTATTTCTAATGAGTACCATAAATAACAAAGTGAATACAACCCATAGTGACTCGCTGCTCCGCTTTATGACTTGCGGTAGTGTAGATGATGGCAAAAGCACACTGATTGGACGTTTGCTGTTCGATACCAAAACCATCTTGGCTGACACGTTGACACAAATGGCGCGTACCTCAGAAAAACGTGGATTGACTGCGGTCGATTTATCACTACTGACTGACGGCTTGCAAGCTGAACGTGAACAAGGCATTACTATTGACGTAGCGTACCGCTATTTCAGTACTGGTACTCGTAAATACATTATTGCCGATGCGCCAGGTCATGAACAATATACTCGCAATATGGTGACTGCTGCATCTACGGCGAACCTGGCGATTATTTTAATTGATGCACGTAAAGGTGTTTTGACACAAACACGTCGTCATTCTTATTTAGCGCATTTAGTCGGCATTCCACACATTGTGGTTGCGGTAAATAAAATGGACTTAGTCAATTACGACCAAGCAATTTACGACAAAATCTGTGCAGACTATTTAGTCTTTGCCAATGAAATTGGTTTAGCGCAAAGCAAAAGTGCTGCAGGGCACGACATTAGCTTCATCCCGATGTCTGCATTAAATGGCGATATGTTGGTGGATAGATTGGACAACATGCCTTGGTATACCGGCAACACGATGATTGAAACACTGGAAGCAACACCGCCAGCACATTCTGAGCATGCGGAACCGTTCCGCTTCCCTGTTCAATTTGTTTGCAGGCCACATGCGTCAGACAATCCAGAATTACACGACTTCCGTGGCTTTATGGGCCGCGTAGAATCAGGTGAAATTGCAGTAGGCGATGCCGTGACGGTATTACCGAATGGCTATCAATCTAAAGTCAAAGCCATTCAACTGGGTGATGAACAATTACAGTCTGCCACCACAGAGCAAAGTATTACCTTGCTTCTCGAAGATGAAATCGATACTTCGCGCGGTGACATGATTGTTAAATCAAGCGAAATGAATGAGCCAGTTAAGCAAATTGATGCATTTGTATGCTGGTTATCTGAAACACCAATGTCTACTGCACGGACTTACGTTGTGCGTCATACCACACGAGAATCTAAAGCCAAGGTTGGTTCAATTCAATATAAAGTGGATGTAAATACGCTTGAGCAACAAACCACAACTGATTTAAAAATGAACGATATTGCGCGTATTAGTTTTAAACTTGCACAGCCACTTATGGTCGATAGTTATATGGTGAATCGTGCTACTGGTGCATTTATTGTCATTGATGAAAGCACCAATAATACGGTTGGTGCAGGCATGATTATTTAGCTTATTCGCTAGATTCCATTAACTGTTCGTTTTAATCATAAGAAAAATCAATTAAAATAACGTTTTAGCTTTTAAGCTTTAGAGGATTACCAAATGACTTATGTCGTTACCGAAAATTGTATTCAATGTAAATTTACTGATTGCGTAGATGTATGTCCGGTAGATTGCTTCGTTGAAGGCCCAAATTTTTTAGCTATCAATCCCGATGAGTGTATTGATTGCACTCTGTGCGTTGCAGAATGCCCCGCTGAAGCAATTTTTGCAGAGGATGATGTACCAGCAGATCAACAAGAGTATATTGCGCTGAATGCACGCTTGGCAGAACTGTGGCCCGTAATTACATCGCGTAAACCGGCACTTGAAAATGCTGATGCCATGAATGGCGTACCTGAGAAGCGCAAACTTCTAATCGAATAGATTTTTACGTGATACTTAAAGGATTTGTTATTTAATCTAACAATCGATAGTATGGTTTTATAAAAAAAGAGGCTATGGCCTCTTTTTTTATTTTATTGATAAAGCTACTAAACCTTAGTAAGTAAAATAAAAGCAATTTAAAAGAGATTTGAATAAATTAAGCATGCCAGCTCCACTTAAATATCTACAACATTACCCTATTGCCTTGCAAGACAAGATTCGTGAGCTGCACACTCAAAATTTGCTGGGCGATTATATTAGCAACCGCTACACACAAACCCATCCTATACAAACCGACAAAGCTCTTTACCAATTTGCTAACGAGATTAAGCAGACATTTTTACGTAATGCACCGCTGCTAGATAAAGTACTTTATGACAATCGACTAAGCATAGAACATCATGCACTAGGTTTGAATACAGCCATATCCCGCGTACAAGGCGGCAAACTTAAAGCAAAAAAAGAGATTAAAGTTTCTACTTTTTTTAAATCTGCGCCTACTGAATTTTTGCGTATGATAGTCGTTCATGAGCTTGCGCACTTGAAAGAGCGTAATCATGACAAAGCGTTCTATCAGCTTTGCCAATACATGGAACCAAACTACCATCAACTAGAGTTCGACTGCCGTGTATATTTGTTATGGAAAAGTGATACTACGGCTGAAGTCACGCCAGCTTACCACTTTCATAATGAGCATTAAGCTTTCTTAAGTAGCCTATCCACGCTAAAGTATCCTGCGCCTGCAACAGAAAAATACAAAAACACAAAACTGTACATCACCGCTAATTCGCCTTGATTAAGAATGGGTAGAAAGCCATTAGGTGCATGCGCCATAAAGTAAGCAACCGCCATTTGTCCCGATAGAATAAAAGCGACTGGTCTCGTAAAGAATCCAATTAAGATAAGCGTTCCGCCCACCAACTCGAGTACGCCTGCCAGCCCCATGAAGGACATTAGCTGTAACCCGTCAAACATTGCGATATGTGGCATACCAAGCAATTTCGCAGATCCATGCTGAAGAAAAAGAAAACCTGTGACGATGCGTAACAACCCTAAAACATAAGGTGTCCATTTAGTACAAAATTGCGGACTAAACATAAACTTGCTCCTTAATTGATTAATGTTAATTATTACAAGTTGATTGAGGTCAAGAATGAACTCAATAAATTACATATTAGCTTACTTTTTTAGTCCACAACTTACTTTTACGAATAGCAAGCCATCCAAAAAACATATAGCCGGCCATTGCCATCGCCAAGCCAGACGGCGCATACCAAACGAATGGGACGATTAGCCCCGCAGAGACAGTAGATAGCAGCATTTGTATGAACGCTTGGCCAGATGCCGCCGTGCCTCGTATTTTGGGATGCCGATCCAAAGCCGCAAGTGAAAGTATAGGCATCGCTAAAGCCATGCCTATATTAAACAAGGCAACGGGTAATATATTTAATACAGGATTAGTAGGTAATACAAAGCAGACCACCAAATTTAATAAAGCCATAGCGACCATCCAGGCATAAGCTGTTTTTATGACCAATCGCTGGCTATATTTTCCAGCTGCGTGTTTTGCTAAATATGAGCCAATAATCATACCAATTACTGTAGGAATAAACATCCAACCAAACTGATGCACAGTTAACCCTAAATGTTTCAATAAGAATACTGGGCTGGCTAAAACATAGATAAAAAATCCGGCAAAATTCGCGCCGATAGCTAATACCACATATCTAAATTCACTATCACGGAATATCTCTTTGTAGCTGATTAATACTTGCTTAAATGACAGTGGCAATCGTTTTGCCACAGGCATGGTTTCTGGCAGGTATATCACCGCGGCAATTAAACTGACTGCTGCATAAAAAGCCAAGAACAGGAAGATTATTTGCCAATGAATGCCAAGCAACAAGCCGCCGATGATAGGCGCTACGGCAGGTGCAATGCCAAACAGCATTTGCACGGTGGCCATTACCCGTTGCGCTTGTGCACCTTCAAAAAGATCTCTCACCATCGCACGTGCAACGACATTTCCAGCACCGCCAGACATTCCTTGCAGCGCTCTAAAAAACCATAAGGTTTCTACATTGGGGGCAAATGCACAGCCAATCGAAGCTAATACAAAAATCCCCAACCCCCATTTAATGGTTGTAATACGCCCTATTGCATCTGAAATCGCACCATGAAACAAAGTCATCAGCGCATAAGGCAGCAAATAAAAAGTCAGGCTTTGCTGAATTTGTAAACTGGTGCCCCCTAATGAGGTTTCCAAAACATGAAAAGCAGGCAGATAAGTGTCGATAGCAAAAGGCGCCAATGCTGCAAGAGAGGCTAAAACAATGGATAAGATTAAAGGCGATGATTTTTTTTGCATATAGCATTGTACCAAAATAAAAAAGCGTACCTTAACGGTACGCTTTTAAATTATCAGGGTTTTAAATTGGGTAAGGATTAAGGCAACGCATGGAATTCTTCAACGCGTTCTCTAGATTCGCCACTCGCATATTTTTTAGAGTTTTTGTCAGTTCTAAAAATAATCGGTTGGGACGCAAGCACTGGATTTTTAGAATCCTCAATCGCCTTCTCAATCAAATGATGATTGGGCGATAAGCTACAAACAGGATCAGCGCTTTCAGCATCGCCCGTGAGTAAGAATGCCTGGCAACGGCAACCTGCCAAGTCATTATGTTTTTCTGGACAAGTGACACAAGGTCCTTTCATCCAACTATCGCCGCGATATTTGTTAAATGCAGGTGAATCTTTCCAGGCCCATTCCAGGCCTTTATCACGCACATTTGGAAACTGCATATTAGGCAACACGCGTGCTGAGTGGCATGGCAACACATCACCATTAGCCGTGACGATCATGAACACCTCACCCCAGCCGTTCATACATTTTTTAGGGCGATTGCTAAAATAATCTGGCACAACGAAGAATATCTTCATCTTGCTGCCAACTTTTTCGCGGAATTCGTTAGTTATTTTCTCTGCATAGTCGATCTGTTCTTTAAGCGGCATCAACTGGTTACGATTGACCAAAGACCAGCCATAATACTGCGTATTCGCAAGCTCTACGTAATCAGCACCTAATGCCTCTGCCATCTCTAAGATTTCTTTGATATGACCTATGTTGTAGCGATGTATCACTACATTCAATACCATGGGATAACCATGATTTTTAATCATCGCCGCAACTTTTTTCTTCAGTTCAAAAGTCCTTGTATTGGTGATGAAATTGTTAATTTCTTCGGTAATATCGTGCATAGAAAGCTGGATATGGTCCAAGCCACCATCTTTAAAGGCTTGAATACGTTTTTCAGTAAGTCCTACACCTGAAGTAATTAAGTTACTGTAGTAACCAAGTTTTTTTGCTTCTATGACGATATCTTCAATATCATCACGTAATAGCGGCTCACCGCCGGAAATGCCAAGCTGTATGGCTCCCAGTTTACGTGCGTCGCGTAGCGCTTGAATCCACTGTTCCGTTGTCAATTCGTTTTGTGTATGTTTGTCATAATCGGTAGGGTTATAGCAGAATGCACAATGCAATGGACAACGGTAAGTAACCTCGGCCAACAACCACAGTGGCTGAGTATGCGTGATGTTAGCCGCTACACCGTTATTTTGCTGTTGTGCATGGATTTCTTTTTGCACAACCGATTCACCTAATGATGTTTGTGTCATTTGCTACTCCTCAATTTTCAAGCTAATTAAACTTTTACTTTCAATTAACTTCATAATTTAATACTTTGTATCACTACAAATCTACAGTTTGCGAATCCAGGTTTTTTCAAACGCCAATTCAAACATACCGACAATGTCCGCTTCAATATTGGCAGCATCAGGAAAAGCCTGCTTCAAATCAGCAATTACCTCACCCACTGTTGCTTTTCCGTCTAAACGCTTAATCACTTCACCAGCGCCTCCATGAAGTTTGACCATGCCTTCAGGAAAAAGTATCACGTAACTTTGTTGTGCTTCTTCCCACTGAAAACGATGATGTAAGGCAATCGCATAAACATCTGAATAGTTGATCTTGCTTTCAGTTGGTTCTTGCTTCTGTTCCATATTATTTAAACCTTAATCTCACGTTTACTTAATCAAAATTCACTACTGGCTGACGTAAATAGTCACGGCCTTCTACTTTAATGTCAGTTGAAGCTAACATAATAGAATCAGCAATCACCCATAATACGTTTAACTTAAACTGCAAAATATCCAGGGCTTTCAATTGCATCTCACGTGAAGTGCTAAAGTAGTCTAGCGTGACGCTTAGGCCTTGTTCGACATCGCGACGGGCCTCAGTTAAGCGTTTTTTAAAGTAAGTCAAACCTTCTTCTTTAATCCATGGATACATAGTAGGCCAAGAACTAATGCGCTGTTGGTGGATATGGGGTGCAAAAAGTTCTGTTAAGCTCGAACACACGGATTCTTGCCATGAACGTTGTTTTGCAAAGTTGATGTAAGCATCTACTGCAAAACGTACGCCAGGACTTACCATTTTAAGACTCGTAATATCTTCACGCGTTAAGCCAACTGCCGCACCTAACTGAATCCATGCTTCAATACCGCCAACGGCATCGCCAACACCATCATGATCGGTAATACGCACGATCCATTGTTTGCGCACTTCTACATCAGGGCAATTAGATAAAATTGCAGCATCTTTCATAGGAATCGCAATTTGGTAGTAAAAACGATTTGCCACCCATGATTGCAACTGCTCTTTACTTAATTTACCCTCATACATCATCACATGGAAAGGATGATAAATATGATAACCACGGCCTTTTTCGCGTAATTTGTCTTCAAACTCCGCGCGAGTCCAAGGTAGATTGTTGTTAGCCGTTGTATTCATAATAAGCTCCTAAAGAATGATATCCATACCGTCATACGCAACTTCAATCCCATGCCGGACAAGTTCAGCGCGTTCAGCAGAATCTTCTCTTAAAATTGGATTAGTATTATTGATATGGATCAACACTTTACGCACATTCCCAAACTCATTAAGCTTTTCAATCATACCCCCTTCACCTGATTGTGGGTTATGCCCAATGCTACGCGCAGTTTTGGTCATTAAGCCCAGATCAATCATTTCAGTATTCGTCCAAAACGTTCCATCCACCATAATGCAGTCCGCTTGATTCATTAACACTGGCAAATGTGGCTCTATTTCGCCTAAGCCAGGAGAGTACCAGCATTTTTTACCTGTGCTAATTTCTTCAATCAGCACCCCGATGGTATCGCCTGCTTGCGGGTCATTACGATGTGGTGAGTAGGGTGGCGCAGCACTTTTGAGTGCAACCGACGTGAATTTAAGATTAGGGACATTAGGAATTGTGAAACTTGTTTTGCCATCGATAGGCACATCATGGCGATTAATACCGCAATAATGACCTAAGATATTAAGCACTTGGTTACCGGTAGTGAGGTCTTCATACACCATATCTGTACAGTAAATTTCACGTTTTACTTGCCCTTCACGAAGCATAAACAGTCCCGTGGTGTGGTCAATTTGTGCATCAATTAAAACGACTGCTTGAATCCCACTGTCGCGCACTGCACGACCAGGTTGTAATGGTGCGAAATCTTGAATTTGCTGCAAAACATCCGGTGAGGCATTAAACAATACCCAATTGATGCCGTCTCCACTGACACAGATAGATGACTGTGTGCGTTTAGTCGCTTTGATTGTTTTTTTTCTTAAACCATCACAATTGAAACAATTACAGTTCCATTGTGGAAAGCCACCGCCTGCAGCAGAACCTAAGACATGTATATGCATAAAACTTTACAATCCTACAAAAAAATACATTAAAAAACTTTATCAAATAGAGCTTTAATTATAAAAAAAGGCTGTCTTACGGCAGCCTTTTTTTATTAGCATTAAGGCTAATTATTTGTTCATTACGTACATAGTTACTTCAAAGCCAAAACGCATTTCTGTAGCTGCTGGAGTTGTCCACATGATAAATTTCCTTTTTATGTAAGTGATTAAATTCGTTGCTAACTACTCGTTATTACCTATTTGATTAGCGCCACAACGTGAGATGAATTCTGCGCCCTATTCTGACTTAATAACACTGCTAACTTACCGATTAAGTACTAAGTAAATTCATGATGCAAAAATCAGAAATACAGAGAAATTAAAAATCTTAAATCTCATCGTTAAGCCGTTTTTGGCGGCGTGCTCGCACTGAAACTGCGAGAGTTTCCAAGAGATTAACCGTATCTTGCCAACCCAAACAGCCATCTGTAATGGATTGGCCATAGGTCAACTCACAGCCAGGAGTATGTTCTTGACGACCTTCATTCAAATGTGACTCCACCATCAACCCAATGATTCTGGCATCACCTTGGGAAAGCTGTGTAGCAACATCTCGCGCGACTTCCATTTGCAACTTATACTGTTTTTGACTATTAGCATGGCTA
>DASQFK010000035.1:0-12839 GCA_035633175.1 Methylotenera sp. | reverse complement strand
GCTTTTGATCAGGGCGGGGTACTCATTGATGGTGGCCGAGCTATCAGCAACGCAAATATTGACATCAGTAATTCAGGCGCACCGCCTTTACTGGTGCGTTATGACTTTCCTGAGCATTGGCGCATTTTGTTGATTTTGGATACTAGTCAGCCAGGTATTCATGGCGAAGAAGAATTGGTAGCATTTAGTAAATTGCCCGTTTTTTCTGAGAATTTAGCTGCCCATTTATGCCGTCATGTGTTGATGCAGGCCATGCCCGCTTTAGTGGAACAAGATTTACCAGCGTTTGGTCAAAGCATTCAAGCGTTGCAAGCGCATGTTGGCGATTACTTTGCGCCTGCACAAGGCGGCCGATATGCGAGTAAGCGCGTAGGTGCCGTGTTACAACATCTGGAAGCAATGGGTGTGGCTTGTTTTGGACAAAGCTCTTGGGGGCCGACGGGTTTTGCTGTATTTGAAAATGCAGCAGAAGCTGAAAACCATTTGCTACACCTTAAAACAACTTTTACTGATAGCGCACTGGACTGGGTAATTTGTAGCGCTCGAAATCAAGGCGCTGAGATTGTTAGGTATTAATTAAAGAGACTGAAAGTAAAGACAAAGCTATGGAAAAAGTAAGTATTTTGCATCTCATCACAGCGGCTAAAAATGCTAGTCCGTTTGATGTGAATATGGCCTATGACGCAGGGTTCGATAAGATCATGCCTTATACCAATGTGACCTTGCCAGATGTGGCGGGTTTGACTCAGGATGCGATTTTTTCGCGCAGTCCATCGGGCGTTAAACGAGAAGCTATTTTTATCGGTGGGCGTGATATCAATCTTGCCATGCAAATGTTGGATGCTTCAAAAAAGGCGATGTTTGCGCCATTCGTATGTTCTATTTTTGCGGACCCGTCAGGGGCATTTACAACGGCTGCAGCGATGGTCGCCAAGCTTGAATTCCATCTGCAGAAGAAGTTTAACGAAGGTCTAACTGGTAAAACACTGAGTGTGTTCGGGGCCACTGGTCCAGTAGGCGGTTGTGCAGCGATTATCGCCGCGCAACATGGAGCAAAAGTGCAATTGGTTGCACACCATGCTATCGCCGATTTTACGAAAAAAGCGCAGGATTGGAATGCACAATATCAGCTTAATATCCAAGCGGTAGACGGCTCGACAGAAGAAGCGAAACAAGAGGCTTTAGCAGGAAGTGAGCTTGTACTCTGTGCGGCGGCAGCGGGCATACAAGTGCTTAGCCAACACTATTTAGCTAATGCGAAACGATTAAAAATAGTAGCGGATGTAAATGCCGTGCCCCCACTTGGTATACACGGTGTGGCAGTAAATGCAGAGGGCGTAATTGTTGAAAATACGCAGATGTACGGGATTGGCGCTTTGGCGATTGGGCAGCTTAAATATACCGTGCAGCATCAGCTATTAAAACAAATGCTTGCTGCAGAAAAGCCCCAAGTGTTTGATTTTATGGCGGCATTTAGTTTGGCACGAGAGTTGGTAAAAATAGCTTGAAGTCAAAATCAATTTTAATTATCGCACTGTCGGCTCGGCCATTTGTAAAGGCTGCAAAGCGCGCTGGTTATAAAGTTACAGCGATTGATGCATTTGCGGACCAGCAGACAGTCGACGTGGCTGATAAAACAATTGTGATTGATTATGATGAGTATGGATTTAACGCTGATGCATTATTAGCAGCAGTGAGTGCCTTGGAGTTAAATCAATATACTGGTTTTGTGTATGGCAGTGGTTTCGATGCACAGCCTGAACTGTTGCAGCAGCTCGCAAATTTATTGCCATTGATTGGTAATACTCCGTCTACAGTGAGTGCGATAAAAATGGCTGCCAGCTTTTTTGCAGCATTAAATGAGCTTAACCTTTTGTTTCCTGACATTAATCATCAATTATCAAACGCTGATATAAATGCTACTCATTTGCAAAAGTTTGCAGGTGGCTGCGGCGGTACACATATACGATTTGCTGATATTGATACCGAACTAATGCCAAATCATTATTATCAGCAATACGTTAAAGGGCGTTCAGTTTCGTTGCTATTTATTGCCAATAGCGAGGAAGTGAATGTGATTGGTTTTAATGAGCAATGGCTTAGCCCAACATTAGATATGCCTTTTCAATACGGCGGTGCAGTCAGCCATGTGCTATTGGCACAAAAAACTCAGCAACAATTGATCGATGCGGCAACAAAGTTAACTAAAAAATTTGGCTTAATTGGTTTAAATAGCTTAGATGCTGTCATTCAAAATGCAGCTCCACAAGATGATCTAGTCTATGTGCTAGAAATCAATCCTCGATTAAGTGCTACTTTCGATTTGTATGATGATGCAGAGTTTAATTTATTCGACTTGCATTTAGATGCTTGCCTGCAAAAGTCAAAATTCAACAGCCAGCCAGTCCTTCAAGCTGTAAAAACTTCTAAAGCACACGCTATTGTGTACGCAGCATCTGATATTCAAGTTTCAGCATCATTCGATTGGTCTGATTGGGTCGTGGATACGCCACATTTTCCAACTAAACAGCCTGCAACGCGATTTGAAACTATCAAGATATTAGCGAATCAGCCAATCTGTACGGTGACGGCATATGCAAGCCAAGCGGAGGACTCGAAACAACTGGCACAAACTCGGGCTAAAATAGTAGTTAAAATGTTACAAGCTCAAAACAGCAAGTACGGTAATTAAAAGACAATATGCAAAACACAACCAACATTCAATCAATCCCGCATTTAAGCGTTAACCAGCTTAGCGAACCATTATTAAATCAACTTATTCTGCAAAAAGATAAGCTGCAAATCGGCGTATCCCAGCATGAATCAGGCTGTATTATCGTAGACGCTGGTATTTTAAAAGCAGGTAGCGCGGAGGCTGGGCGCTTAATCGCGGAAATCTGCATGGGTGGTTTAGGTGAAGTGCGCTTGGAAACGGACAACCGCTTTAAGGGCTGGCCAAATGCTATCGCAGTTACATCCTCGGAACCTGTAATTGCTTGCCTCGCGAGTCAATACGCCGGCTGGGCGCTTAGTCATGAAAAGTTTTTTGCACTTGGCTCAGGGCCTGCGCGAGCACTGGCTCAGCGCGAAGAATTGTTCAAGGAACTTGATTACCAAGATTCAGCGACTAGTACTTGTATTGTGCTGGAAACGGACAAAATACCACCGCTTGAAGTGATAGAAAAAATTCTTCGAGACACCAAAGTGGCAGCCGAAAGATTGACGATTATTTTAACGCCCACTACTAGCATCGCCGGCGTAGTACAAATTGTCGGGCGAGTATTGGAAGTAGCGTTACACAAAGCGCATACGTTGCATTTTCCGCTAAAAAATATCATTAGCGGCAATGGTATTGCGGTGTTGGCTCCCGTTGCTAAAGATTTTATGACAGCCATGGGACGTACCAATGACGCGATATTGTTTGGCGGCAGCGTGCATTTACAGGTGCGTGGCGATGATATTGCTGCTGCTGAGTTAGCATTGAATCTACCTAGCAGCGCTTCGAGCGATTACGGTAAAACATTTGCGGAAGTGTTCAAATCGTACAATATGGATTTTTATCAAATCGACCCGATGTTATTTTCGCCCGCTAAAGTAAGCGTTACCAATATAGATACTGGAAATGTATTTGAGGGCGGTGAATTCAACGCAGATTTAATTGATTTGTCTTTTTCTAGTTGAATCCCTCTTTTGAAACTCCCCATTTTTACTGACGATGCAGGCTGGCATGGTGAGCAATTAAAGCAAGCATTTGCGCACCGTGGGGTTGAAGCTGTGTTTGTTTCACTCATGGACTGCAGCTTAAGTATTTCAAATGCAACTTCAAATACCAAGTTACACAAGCAAACTGCCTCAATCAATATCCTTTCTTTTATTGATGAATATCCGCAAGGCGCTTTTGTACGCGGCGTTTCAGGAGGAACTCTGCAGCAGGTCATTATGCGATTGAATATCTTGCATATGCTAGCTGCGCAGGACATCAAAATCTATAACAATGGCAGGGCGATAGAGCGCACAGTGGATAAAGCCATGACCAGTTTTTTGCTCCATCAGCATGGCGTTGCAACCCCAGATACATGGGTGTGCGAATCCAGGAGAGAAGCTGAAAACATTCGCCAAAACGCAGCGCTTCATCATCAACAGTTAGTCATTAAGCCGCTATTCGGTTCACAAGGGCTGGGTGTACGTAAGTTGCTTGCTCATGAAACTTTGCCTGTGCCGATGGAAATGCATGTAGATGGTGTGTATTACTTACAGCAACTGATAGTGACAGCAGACGCGCCACATGATTATCGATTATTTGTCGTGAATGGTAAGGTAATTGCTGCCATGAAACGCACAGGTGCTAGCTGGGTGAATAATGTGGCGGCAGGCGGGCGTTGTGAGGCAATACAGCCTAATGAAATGATGACGCAACTTGCCTTGCAAGCAGCCTTGGCGGTAGATATTGATTATTGCGGCGTAGATATTATTCAAGCGGAAACAGGTGAATATTATGTACTGGAAGTGAATAGCATCCCAGCATGGAAGGGCTTGCAAAGCGTGACTCAGGTCAATATCGCTGCATTGCTGGTAGATGATTTTTTAAGTAAATTGAATTAATACTAAGCTGAAAGCAACATGCAGAACCCCTTAACAGCCGAACACTTAGCGCATGCCTATAAAAACGCATGCATGGCTGAATTACAAGCCTTAAAGCCAGGTAATGTACATCTTTTTGCCGATGGACATGGCATGACCATACATGATTTCATCAAAAGCGCAGATGCATCGGCATCTATAATTGCCCAGCCAGATCTGACAGTGGGTGAGCGTATTTACTCGGCCGTAGAGGCTACTCAAAAAGCAGTAGGTTTGAATACCAATTTAGGCGTGATTTTGTTGTGTGCACCACTGATTCATGCAGCTTTACTGGGAAATGTAACGTTCTCCCTTCAGGAAAATTTGAACCATACGTTAAATCAACTCACTGTTCAAGATGCGGAACTCACTGCAAAAGCCATTCTATTAGCCAACCCTGCTGGTTTAGGCAACAGTCATCAGCATGATGTTAATGAAACACCAAATGTTACTTTACTAGAGATGATGCGGGTTGCAGCGCATAAAGATCGAATTGCATGGCAATATGCAAATGCCTACCAAGACATCGTGGCATTTGGATTGCAGAGTTACACCAAGGCAATCGCGCGCTGGCAAAACCCAGCTTGGGCAACCACCGCTTTGTATTTGGATTTTTTAGCGCATCGCATGGATACACATATTGCCAGAAAGTATGGTGAGTCATTTGCAACTAACGTGATGCTGGAAGCACAGCCATTTGAAACTATTTTCCTAGCATCTGATAATCCTAAATTAGTACATAAAAAGTTATTAGATTGGGACGCATCTCTCAAAAAAAGAAACATTAACCCGGGTACAAGCGCAGATTTTACTGTAGCTACAGTGTTAGCTTCACTAATCGTCTAAATCTATGTAGCCTAAAGAGGTGATTAAGGAGGCGGAGTAAAGACAATCCCCCGCTTTTCAGATATAATATCGCGTTAGATTTTGTATGAGACCGATGCTTGCAAAGCATGTGCATTCTTTATTAAACACGTAATTTAAGAAAAGATGCAGTCAAGTCTAAGAAGCTTAAAGTCAAAATAAATAATTTCAGGAGACAAGTGATGGCTAATTTATTAGAACAATTGAAAAGCATGACTACAATCGTGGCCGATACAGGCGATGTAGAAGCAATTAAAAGCGTAAAACCCGTTGATGCAACTACTAATCCATCATTGCTATTAAAGGCAAGTACTTTGCCACAATACGCGCACCTTATTGAAGAATCAATTGCTTATGCAAAAGCACAAGGTGGCAGCAAAGAAGTACAGATCGAAAACGCAGCTGACAAATTGGCTGTATTGATCGGTATCGAAATTTCTAAAGTTGTGCCAGGCCGTATCTCTACCGAAGTGGATGCACGTCTGTCATTCAACGTTGAGAAAATGGTTGCTAAAGGCCGTAAACTTATCAAGTTCTACCAAGAAGCTGGTGTTGGTAAAGACCGCGTATTAATCAAATTAGCATCAACATGGGAAGGCATCAAAGCGGGTGAGATTCTTGAAAAAGAAGGCATCCAATGTAACCTCACATTGTTATTTGGTTTCGGTCAAGCACGTGCTTGTGCTGAAGCTGGCGTATTCTTGATCTCTCCATTCGTAGGCCGTATCTTAGATTGGTACAAGGCTAAAACTGGTGAAACATACACACAAGAAACTGACCCAGGTGTAGTTTCAGTACGCGCTATTTATGCATATTACAAAGAGCATGGCTACAAAACTGTTGTGATGGGCGCATCCTTTAGAAATACAGGTGAGTTAATAGCGCTGGCAGGTTGTGACCGTTTAACTGTTTCACCAAACTTATTGCAAGATTTGGCTGCAACAGAAGGCACATTAGTACGCGTATTAAGCGATGCAGGTGCTAAATCAACTCCACCAGCAAGATTAACTGAAGAAGAGTTCCGTTTTCAATTGAATGAAGATGCAATGGCAACTGAAAAACTTGCTGAAGGCATTCGTGGTTTTGTAGTGGATCAAAACAAACTTGAAGCTGCTTTAAGCACAAAACTATAAGCATAAGAAGTTGTCTATAAACATACGAAGTTGTAAGTAGTAATTATTTTGTAATAAAAGCGTAATCAGGCAAGTTTAGAATTGACATATGTTTACGGGACATTTACTATAAGTGTCCAGTTTTTTGTAGCACTAAATTTGTTTAGTACGAATTTTTTGTAATATTAAAAATTTAGTAACAGGCATTTAATCAGAGATTAAATGTGGTCTGAATTTTTTACGAAAATAGCAATAATCTGTAACACCTTAAAAATTATTAACCGGAGAAACACCATGGCTTTAACCCAAATGGCATTAGATTCATTAGATTTTGACGCAACAGTTGCATTAGCAACTACAGTTGCTCCACACGTGGACATTCTTGAAATTGGTACACCATGCATCAAGCATAACGGTGTTAAATTACTTGAAGTTTTACGCGCTAAATTCCCAAACAACAAAATCTTAGTTGACTTAAAAACTATGGATGCTGGTTTTTACGAAGCTGAGCCATTCTACAAAGCTGGTGCAGACATCTGTACAGTTCTTGGTTGTGCTGATATCGGTACAATCAAAGGTGTAATCGATGTTGCAAACAAATACGGCAAAAAAGCACAAGTTGACTTGATCAACGTTGCTGATAAAGCTGCTGTTACTAAAGCTGTTGTTGCTGCTGGTGCTCACATCATTGGCGTTCACACTGGTTTAGATCAACAAGCTGCTGGTCAAACACCATTCACTGACTTAGCTATGGTTGCTGCATTAAACCTAGGCGTAGAAATTTCAGTTGCTGGTGGCGTTAAAGCTGCAACAGCTGCTCAAGTACGTGATGCTGGCGCAACTATCATTGTTGCTGGTGCTGCTATCTACGGCGCTGCAGACCCTGCTGCTTCAGCTGCTGAAATCACAGCTATCGCTCACGCTTAAGTTAAGCTTTGGTTTTTATTAACCAATAGCAATTAACTAAGCCCAATAAGCAATTATTGAGATGAGTAAATAAAAAATCCTGACTCAGTAATGGGTCAGGATTTTTTTTGATACGATGAAGACTAATACTATAATAAATGTTGAATAATTAAGGAAATATCATGGATCATCAAAAATTAATCTTAGATAGACTAACCACTATCTTGTCAGAAACAGATAATAGCAATGTAGCAAAATTAATAAAATTGGTGGATGAAGCAGGTCGCATTTTCATCGGTGGCGCAGGTCGCTCCTTGCTAGTTTCACGTTTCTTTGCAATGCGCTTAGTACACGCTGGTTACAAAGTAAATATGATCGGTGAGATTGTCACACCAGCCATTAAAGCGGGTGATTTGTTGGTGTTGGTATCAGGCTCTGGCGGAACAGAAACTTTATTGCCATTTGTTAAAAAAGCAAAATCTGTAGGCGCTAAATTAGTGGTGGTTTCAATGAAAAAATCTTCACCAATGGCAGATGCTGCTGATTTAACGATTCAAATCGGTAACGATAGTAGCTTCCCATTGACAAAAGGTATGCCGATGGGCTCACAGTTTGAGCTATCGACTTTACTTTTCTTGGAAGCGGTTATCGGTGACATTATTGAAGCCAAAGGTCTGACTGAAGAAGGTATGCGCGCGATTCATGCAAACCTAGAATAAGTTTTTCTGTTGTAGTATGTCATCGTAACGAGTGGCTGAGCCACTCGTTTTTTTTACGCCTATGCTATGGGCTTATCTTACTGAAAGTATAGAAAATTTGCACTTACGTGCCATTTAGTTGTCTTATTACCGAGATACAAAAATAGTATCTGGTTTTGAAAAAAACTTTTCAAAAAGGAGAATTAAAATGGCCGTTATTGACCGCGTTTTAGTAGGAGAAGCGCTAGTAATAGAAGATCGTGCAGATGGCAGTGGTTTGGATTTACTAAATGTTGCACATATAGATTTATTAATGGGGCCGCGTGGTAGCCCTGCTGAACAAGCATTCTGTCGTGCGTTAACTGACCAGAAAGATGGCGCTAATGGCTTACTGGCAATCATGGCTCCGAATATGATGGCCAAGCCAGCAACCGTAATTTTTAATAAAGTCACTATTAAAAATGGCAAGCAGGCATTGCAGATGTTTGGCCCAGCTCAACGTGGTGTATCAATGGCTGTGATGGATTGTGTCGAAGATGGTACGATCCCTAAAGAGGAGGCAGAGGATGTCTTTATCTGTGTAGGCGTCTTCATAGATCGCAAGGCTGACGATGACAAACGGGTGCAGGATTGGAATTATCGGGCTACTAAACAGGCAATTAAAAACGCCGTGATGCGTGAACCTAGGGTAGATGATCTACTTTTAAAGTATAAAGACTCCGCGCATCCATTCCAAGCCAAGTGATTTTGATGGAGTGTTTGATTAAAGGGCGTTGCTGGCGTAGGTGAGATCTACGTTGGTCAGTTGTTGGTTGTGAAGCGCACTTGCTATGAGTGCGCCAGTACCGCCTATTTCACTTACTAGTTTTAAATCATCCAAGCCCCTAACTCCACCAGCCGCATACACTTGGAGATTAAGTGTTCCCTGAGTAAACAATTTTAATAGCTGTAAATCTACACCTTGATGGCTTCCAACCTTGGCTAATGTCATGACGATGACTCTATTCGGCCAATAAACTGCGTTGCTCGACAACTCAATCGGGCCTAAAAAACCTTGCGCGTTAAAGTCCAGCGATAGGATAAATTCTTCCCCAAGGGTTTGTTTCAACTCAAGGATTTCTTTAATTGAGGTAATATTTTCACTGCCTATCACGTGGCATACTGGCAAATCTTTTAAAGCATATAGATCATCCACGCAACTAATTCCACTATCCAGCCATATCTCAAGATGCGGAAATTCATCTTTTATTAACTGTATCGTTTGAAAGTGATTACTTTGCCCCTGTATTGCACCGAGGTCGGCGATATAGAGGCGTTCAAATGGGTATAATTCAAGTAAGGCGCTAACAATATTTATCGGTGCACTTGAGTGGCTCAGTTTCGATTGAATCGGCTGATAATATTGTCTCTGCCCAAAGCGTGCGTGTACCACTTGTCCGTGCATTAAATCAATGACTGGGATAATTTCCATGGAATATTTAGTATAAGTTTGAGTGTGAGATTTTTTTGAAGATATTACTATTGGAATATATCACAGCTGGCGGTTTGAACAATGCGCCTTTGCCAGCGTCATTATTGCGAGAAGGTATGCTCATGCGAGATGCTTTGTTACAAGATTTTGGTCTGCTTGAAGATGTTGAGATTATCACTACGTGTGATGCCAGGATAAACTTGCCTGCACAAGCTCCGGATGCTATATGGATAGATAAAAAAACTAATCCAATGAAAATTTGGCAGGGCTTATTGCAGACATGCGATGCGGCATTGATAGTTGCACCTGAAACCGATGGGGTGCTGTCTGAATTGACACAAATAATAGATGCAAGCCCAGCCGAAAATCTCGGTTGCAATCAGTATGCGGTAGATATCGCCAGCAATAAGTATGCAATGTTTCAAGCGCTAAAAAATACAAATACTCTGACGATGCCCACTTATCGTGCAAATGAGTTGATGGAATCTTTCGTGCCTGATGAATCATTTAAGCATGGCTATGTTGTTAAACCCAATGATGGGGCAGGGTGTAATGATACTTTCTATTTTAGTGACTTTGCAGTCTTGCAAGATTGGTTAAATCTTAATCCAGAAAAGCAAGCTGGCTATATCATTCAGCCCTACCAAACAGGTATTCCAGCCAGCATTTCTGCATTGTGTAAAGATGGAAAAGCTTGGGTATTAAGTTGTAATCAGCAAAAGATTGCAATCAAGGCAATAGAGAGTAATCAAGCGGCAATTCAATATCAAGGTTCTGTGGTGAATGGGTTAAGTAATTATCAAGCAGCCTTTGCAACACTGGCTAATCGCATGGCAAAGGCCATAGCTGGCTTAAATGGGTATGTCGGTATTGATGTGATTGTTGATGCTGGAAATATTTACACAGTAGAAATCAACCCCAGAATCACCACCTCATACATTGGTTTGCGCGAATCACTCAATAGCAATCCAGCACAGTGGATATTGGATTTAATATATCATCCATCTTTTAAATTACCCGGAAATTTAGCGAATAAAACGGTAGAAATCAGTGTCGATGGATTGAGTGAGAATAAATCAAGTCGCCATGGATAATCAAATTATAGGTTGGGATGTAGGTGGGGCGCATTTAAAAGCGGCGTTGCTTGATGCTAATGGAATATTACTAAATGTGGTGCAAGTGCCTTGTGCACTTTGGCGCGGCTTGTTTGAGCTTGAGACTGCGATTGATGTGGTATTAAACATATTCCCGCATCAGCCCTTGCTACACGCTATTACGATGACAGGCGAACTGGTGGATTTATTTGCCAATCGCCAGGCAGGTGTTAAAGCTATCAGCAATGTGATGAATGCTAAATTAATGGGTAGGACACTGTTTTATGCAGGTGATATTAATGCTGCAGATGCTCGTTTTGTGACATTAGATGAAGCGGATCAACATTGGCGACATATCGCATCAGCTAACTGGCTTGCCAGCGCCAATTATATTGGTTTGCAATTACAGCAATTACAACAGTTACAAACATCTCAACATGGCTTATTGATTGATATTGGCAGCACGACGTCTGATTTTGTCCTGCTGGAAAATAATCATCCAACTTGCTTAGGTTTTACAGATGCATCACGCATGCAAACAGAGGAGCTGGTTTACACGGGCGTGGTTCGTACACCCTTAATGGCCGTGGCACAAAAAGTTAATTTTAAGAATAACGTGACGTCAGTTGCGGCAGAGTATTTTGCAACGACTGCGGACGTGTACCGTTTGACTGGAGATTTACAAGCCGCAGACGACATGGCAGATACCGCTGATGGAAAAGATAAAACCGAATTATCAAGTGCGCGGCGCATTGCGCGTATGATAGGGCATGATGTGGAAGACACTAATTTAGATGCTTGGATTGCGTTAGCCCATGAATTTAAAACACAACAGTTGATGCGTTTAAAAGCCGTTGCAGATAAACATATTTCACGCATAAAAAACAATGATCAAACTAGCAAGATGGTAATTGTTGGCGCAGGGGCAGGAAGTTTTTTAGCTAAAGAAATTGCTTCTTTAATTAAGATTCAATATGTTGATATTGCACAATTGATCGAAAATAATATAGAAAATGATCTTGATGCTTCGTTACTTAATTTGAAAAATACAACGCACTGGGCTAGTGTTTGCTTGCCTGCTGTTGCAGTTGCTTACCTGGCATTTAAAAATCAAAAAGCTATAACTCCTGCATCCACAAACCTAGCATTCAGTAAAACATAAAACCAGACTTAATTAGCATGCCTTTACTTAAACACAATCTAAAATATCACCCTAACACTGCAGAGCTATTTGCACACTTAAGTCATAAGCCTTGGGCAATATTTTTAGATAGTGGCCAACCTCAAGGTCAATATGGACGCTACGATATTTTAGTGGCTGATCCATTTATCACAGTCAGTACTGTTGAAATTTCGAATGAAATCCATACGAAAATTGCACAAAACGGTCAGACAAAGATTAGCCATGATGACCCCTTTGTAGTGCTTAACCAGTTATTAGCATCATATCAGGCGGCACAAAATAGCTTGCCATTTAGTGGTGGCGCTGTTGGTTACTTTGGTTATGATTTAATGCGCCGCGAAGCAAAATTAGCTGATCTTGGCCTGGAAAATGGATCAATACCACAGATGATGCTAGGTATTTACGATTGGGCAGTGGTAGTTGACCATCGTGAAAAAACGGCTTGTTTGGTCTCTCATGGATTTCAGCAAGCTACGCATGACAATTGGGCTACGCTATGTGCTTTATTTGATGAGCCTTTTACGATTAATGCCGAGAAATTTGAATTAACAACGCCAATTACGAGCAATATGGATTTTGGTCAATACGCTAATGCTTTTAACAAGATCAAACATTACATTACTGAAGGTGATTGTTATCAAGTAAATCTTGCTCAACGCTTTTCCGCGCAAGCAATTGGAAATAGTTGGATTGCCTATAATAAACTGAGAGAAATTAGCCCAGCACCGTTCATGGCGTATATGAATTTTGGTCATTTGCAGGTGCTTTCCGGCTCGCCTGAGCGATTTTTACAAGTAATCGGTACACATGTAGAAACCCGACCCATTAAAGGCACTAGGCCTCGTTCTGATGATGTGGTGGAAGATCAGCAATATGCAGCCGATTTGCAAG
>DASQFK010000034.1:0-1592 GCA_035633175.1 Methylotenera sp. | reverse complement strand
ATATCCATCACCTCTTTATATTCGCTCACCACTTTATCTTGTTCAAGGCCAGTTAAGCGTTGCAGGCGCATTTGCAGGATTTCTTGGGCTTGAATATCACTTAATTTATAGCCTTTTGGTGTAAGACCAAAATCAACGGATAAGCCTTCAGGACGCGAAGCTTCCATCGCTGCGCGTTTGAGCATTTCCTCAACCACTGGCGAACTCCACACTTTTGCCATTAAGTCTATTTTCGCTTCAGGCGGCGTAGGCGCAGCTTTGATCAATGCAATCATCTCATCTACATTGGCAAGCGCTACGGCTAAACCTTCTAATATGTGACCGCGTGCACGCGCTTTTTTCAACTCAAATACAGTACGACGCGTAATGACTTCACGACGATGACGTAAAAACGCCTCAAGCATTTGTTTCAGGTTAAGTAAGCGAGGCTGGCCATCCAGCAAAGCCACCATGTTCATACCGAAAGTGTCTTGCAACTGCGTTTGTTTGTATAGATTATTGAGTACTACCTCTGCAATTTCGCCACGTTTCAGCTCTATTACGACGCGCATGCCTGATTTATCAGACTCATCACGTAAGTCGGAAATACCTTCGATTTTCTTCTCGTTGACTAATTCTGCGATTTTTTCAACGAAGGTTTTTTTGTTAACCTGGTAAGGTAACTCATCAACAATCAACGCTTGACGTCCACCGCGCTCTAAATCTTCAACATGGGTGCGGCCTCGCATCACCACACGGCCACGGCCAGTGCGGTAACCCTCCTTAACGCCTACCGTACCGTAGATAATACCCGCGGTTGGAAAATCTGGTGCAGGCACCAATTCGATCAGCTCTTCAATGCCAGTTTCAGGGTCTTTAAGCAATGCAAAACAAGCATCCAGCACTTCATTTAAGTTATGCGGAGGAATGTTAGTTGCCATGCCCACGGCAATGCCTGAACTACCATTAATAAGTAAGTTCGGAATACGGGCTGGCATGATGAGCGGCTCATGCTCGCTGCCATCATAGTTAGGCCCAAAATCAACGGTTTCTTTATCAATATCGGCTAACAGCTCATGCGCGATTTTTGACATACGGATTTCGGTATATCGCATTGCAGCCGCATTGTCACCATCCACAGAACCAAAGTTACCCTGACCATCCACCAACATATAACGCAAGCTAAAATCCTGCGCCATACGAACGATAGTGTCATAAACTGCTGTATCGCCATGCGGATGGTATTTACCGATCACATCGCCGACGATACGCGCTGATTTCTTGTAAGGCTTGTTGTAGTCATTGCTAAGTTCATGCATTGCAAATAAAACACGGCGATGCACAGGCTTTAATCCATCACGCACATCCGGTAATGCACGGCCGACAATTACGCTCATGGCGTAATCAAGATACGACCTTCGCATCTCGTCTTCTAAGCTGATTGGCAGGGTTTCTTTAGCGAATTGATCCATGTGTTGAGTGACTTATAATAGTTATTATGTGTTGCAAATTTTAACATGATTAGCATGCAAATTAGTAGTTTTAAGCTTGATTTCCAAGCTCAAGCTACGCCTTTGAATACTAGCTAATGCCTAGCAGAAATACTTGAGTCG
>DASQFK010000033.1:0-9341 GCA_035633175.1 Methylotenera sp. | reverse complement strand
GTGGTTTTGTGGTCATATAGGGTTCAAAAGCATGAGCCATCATCTCAGCAGGAAAGCCTGCGCCGTTATCTTGTACCGTTAATACCAACATACCATTTAATGCCTCTGTTTTTACACTAATCATAGGGGCTGGATGCATATCAAGCGCATCTTGTGCATTTTGCAATAAGTTATGTAGCACTTGGCGTAGCATCGTGCTATCGCCCTTAATATTACAGGCTTGTTTTTCTAATGAAAGTTTGATTTTAGTGTCCGCTAATTTAACTGCGGACGATTTAAAACTAGATTTAATATCATGTCCTTTAGTACCAGAAAAATCATATAGTGAAGTCACTTCTAAAATCAGCTTGTTTAAATCTAAACGCTCTAATTGTGGCGCAGGGGAACGTGCATACTCGCTAAATTCATTCACCATGGTTTTCATGGCGTCTACCTGATTCACTATCGTTTCAGTAGACCGTTTGAGCATTTCAGCATCGGCTACGTCCAATTTATGATGTAACTTATGCGCCATACGCTCGGCTGAAAGCTGTATAGGTGTAAGAGGGTTTTTAATTTCATGTGCTAACCGCCTTGCAACTTCTCCCCAAGCTGCGTCACGCTGCGCTTGCACCATTGTCGTGGCATCATCAAATACGGCCACATAGCCGCCATCTGGCAAACGTGTACCCCGTAAGGTTAAAATCTGTTTTCCTTGTGCATTGGCGAGTTCAATTTGTGTCTGCGCTTCATCTTTTGGCAAGCTTTTCAATATCTCTGTTTGCCCATTTTTTTGTGTGTTGCTGTTTCCGTCTGCTTGTGCAGTAGGCTGCAGATTATTTTGTATAGTAGCTTGTGCACTATGTACTGCAATCGCGTTCAAAAAACTTTCTAGCCGTGTTTGCTTGGCAATAATTTTATCTAGGGTGAATCCTACATATCCTTCCAGTTTCACCCCCAGGATATTAGACGCCGCTTGGTTGAAGGTACGCAATTCACCTTGTTCGTTTAGCGCCAGTACGCCAGATGATAAATGCGCTAATATAGTTTCTAAGTAACCGCGCGCAGCTTCAACCCGTGCCCGGTTTCTATCTGCCGCTTTGGTGGCATCGCCTAACTGCTGGGTCATGCTATTGAAAGACTGCACGAGTACGCCTAGCTCATCTTTACCATGTGCTGGCAGCATTGTGCTGTAGTCACCGCTCGCAATTGCTTTAGTACCCTCAGCCAGCACAGTTAACGGTGCAGATAGTTTGCGGCTCAAAACAAAAGCGATGGCCATTGCAGCAAGCATTGACAACATCATCACTAAAGTAAGCGTGAGTGCGAATACCTCCCTCAATGAAGCGCGACTATACGAAAGTTGCTGATAATCTTGATATACATCTTGTACCGCTTCAGCAGTATTTGCTAATGACTTTGGTACAGGCTGTAGTAACTGTAAGATACGTGTTTCACCCGTTAAATCTTGCACGTTGACTGGTGCCAGCACACGCAAGTACAGGCCTTTATCAGCAATCGGTTCTATCGTTCCCAAAATTCGGGTACGTGCTTGACGGAGCTGTGTGATACTGGGTAAATCAGGTAAAAAAGTAGTAGAGTCATTACTAGATACCGCTAAAATTCTGCCTTGTACGGTAAATAATGTAGCGTCTTGAATGCCGCTTTTTTCGCGCAAATCATTCAGCAATGAAAAGTGTGAATTTGCCGGCTGAAAAGCTAGGCTAGTCGCCATGCTCTCGCCTTTTTCTTTAACATCTGCCAGCAAAATGTCGAGCGCAGTACGGCCTAGATTCAGCCCGCCCTCAAGTGCAGTTTCAACTTTAACGTTAAACCAGGATTCAATCGAACGCGTTAAAAAGTTTACCGAGACTAAGTACACAATCAAACCAGGAATAATCGCCATTAAGGCAAAGGTGCCTAGCAAACGTAATGTAAAGCGGCTCCCCACCACACGTAAACGAATTTTTCGATAGATACCCCAAAGCTGTACACCAACCAATACGATCAGAAAAAGTGCTAATGCAATATTAAGCGCTACAAGTAATGTGTAATATTCGCCTGACGCAGCAGTATTGGCGCTAGCATTAGAGAGTAGGAAAAGCAGAATTGCGCCTAAAACAGCGCTAGCGAATACTATATATTTCATCAACTAATCTATTTCATTAGGCCAGTAGTCATTTAAATAAGTTAGGTGACCACTCAAAACGTTGCGAGGTCATTTTCCATTCATCTAAGCTTATTGCATCACCCTGTAAAGTTTTGGGTAATTTAGTTTTATCTAACCGCATCAACAAAGTTGCTTTGTAAATACCAGCCTTTTCAACATCTGACTTTAGAAATACTTTCAAACCTCTGATTTCAGAAAGTGCATCAATGGCATCTACTAGCGTAGCAAAAGTTTTCTGCTGTTCACCATGTGTAATCAAATATTGCCTTGAGAGCGCGTGATAACTTAATGTAACGCGGCGCGTTACTGTTGCGATTTCATCATCAAACCAATATTGGTGTGGTGTTACCAACTGAAATTCAGTAATAAAATTCAGTTCAAAACCCTTGATTAACGCCTGTTCTATTTCTTCGTTGAATTTAATATCAATATCAGCATTCAATACATAACCGTCATCTAATGCTTCTATATCAGCGCTTAAAATATTCAGGTTGCTAGTGCCTGCCATGACGCCAGTAGCAAAAACACCTAAGGTGCAGGCTAGAAAACTAGCCAGTAATAGTTGTTTAATTTTTTTGCAATAATGCATAAAAAAAGCCGTCATGTGCGGTTGAGGGAATCAGCTGGCCATTGATGTGAGTGATGCTTGTTTGCGCATTGTTTGTGTAAGTATGGTCTTCTAGTAATTCAAATGGCAATTGAGTAGCATCCGCATTATTCTGTAAAAACTTGTCTACTTGTCCTTGATTTTCTTCATAAAAAACTGAACATGTTACATAAAGTAATTTACCACCCTTTGCCAATATCTGCCATAAGCTCGGCAAAATTTTAGCTTGTTGTGCTACAAACGACGCAACATCAGCCTCACGACGCAGCCATTTAATATCCACATGACGGCGCACAATGCCAGAAGCCGTGCATGGCACATCGGCTAAAATTCGGTCAAAACTAATGCCATCCCACCAATCTGTAGATGATGCATCACCCACCACTAAATTGGCCTGTAAATTTAGTCTATCCAAATTACTTTGCACACGCTGCAAACGCACTTCATCACTATCAAGCGAGGTCATTGCCACGTCTGCAGACTCAAGAATATGTCCCGTTTTACCACCAGGGGCACAGCAGGCATCCAGCACGCGCATATTTGGTTTTACATCTAGCAAAGGAGCCGCCAACTGTGCGCCATAATCTTGCACCGAAACAATCCCATCGGTAAAACCAGGTATTTTTTCAACAGGCTGGGGTTTAGTCAAAATTACCGCCTGAGTACCGATTTGCGTGGCTTCGATATCTTGCCGCAACAATAGTTGCAAATAATCCTGCATACTGATTTTTTGCGTATTCACGCGCAAAGTCATCGGAGGATGCTGATTGCCTGTTTCCAACATGCTTTGCCAATGATTTGGGTATTGAATTTTTAGTTTATTAATCCACCATTGCGGGTAAGAATAAGTTGAGACTTCACTGATTTTAAGTCTTGTTGCGAGCTGGTCTTTCTGGCGTAAAAAATTACGTAAAATCGCATTCACCAAGCCTTTAGCCCAACTTTTAGGCACCGGTCTTTTCAGCTGGCTCACCGCATGTACAGCTTGATTTACCACCGTAAATGCATCTGCCTTATCATGCAATAACTGAAAAATCGCCACGAGCAATAAGGCATGGATACGTTCATCTGTTAGCGGCTTTTCCATTAACTGGGTGAGATAAGCATCAATCTCACCGTAAAAACGTAAAGTGCCATAACTTAAGTCGGCTGCGGCACCTTTTTGCTGCGGTGTAGCAGCAGGGAATAATGACAACGCTGCAGGCAATGCCAAAGTAAGGTTGCGACCTGAAAACACTTGATGCACAGCATCAGCGGCGATGAGTTGAGAGATATACAAAGATTAGCTTTCTAAGATTGAGGCTTAATTACTATTATTTTGATTTTACTTGATAAGTAACTAATCGGGGACTTAAACGATAATGAAACTTCAAACTGGTTCTACGCACGTCTATTAATTCTGTCTGGGCTAAAAAACTGGAGAGCTTCTTCGAAGACTGTTTGAGCAAAGCGAGAATAAGAGCTAGGGCTCGCCTTCGCTTAATGCGAAAACGACCCATTGCTTATTAACTAAATTTCTAACCTTCGCCGAGAAAAATCAGTAATGGCTATAAATTCCCCATATTACAGAGCCATCGCCATCAACCGAGCCACTCGCTCTTCAGTCTGTGGATGTGTACTAAACAACCCTCTCAAACCACCGCCTGATAAGGGGTTAATAATCATCATCTGGCCAGTTTCGGGATGTGCTTCTGCTGTTTCATTTGGAATTTGATGTGCATAATTATGAATCTTTTCTAACGCACTCGCTAAGGCTTTAGGGTCACGGCAAATTTCTGCACCTGCTTTATCCGCCTCAAATTCCCGTGCGCGAGAAATCGCCATTTGTATCAGCATCGCTGCCATAGGCGCCAACACCATAATTAACATCGCAACAATGGGGTTTACATTGCGTTCACCACTGGCATTGTGACCGCCACCGAACAACATGCCGAAAGTACCGATTGATGAGATGGCACCTGCAATCGTGGCAGACACCGTAGAAATTAAAGTATCACGATGTTTTACATGTGCAAGCTCATGCGCCATTACGCCGCGTAATTCACGCTCACTTAAAATACGCATAATGCCAGTAGTTGCAGCTACCGCAGCATGTTCTGGATTACGGCCTGTAGCAAACGCGTTGGGTTGTGCCTCATCCATAATGTAAACCTTAGGCATAGGCAGTTGTGCATTTTGTGCAAGTTCTTTCACCATATTGTAGTAATTACGGAACTGCACATTATCTGGCGTAACTTCTTGTGCACCATACATTTTGAGCACGGCTTTATCGGAAAACCAATAAGCATAGACATTCATACCCGCTGCAATCAACAATGCAATCATCATGCCGCTTGCACCACCCAGTGCAGCACCTACCACGCCAAATAACGCAACAATACCGGCCATTAAAATAGTTGTTTTTAACCAATTGCCTAACATTCTGTTCTCCTAATTTGTCACATTCTAACTACGTATAAGATGATGATAAACGCCACAAATTCAAGTTGCTGATAATTTAAATTACGCTGCGTCAAACTCTGTATTAAAAGTGTCACCAATTTTTAAATGATGTCCTTGCACAAATACTTGAGCATCTAGACGCTTACCGCCTGGTGCCTGCAGTTCGCTGATATGCAATAAGCCATTACCGCAAGCTACCGTCAAACCATTTTGCAGGCTTACAATTTCGCCTGCTTGGACTTTAATATCACTCTGGATTGCAGTAGCCATCCAGATACGGTAAATCTCACCCTTTAACACGCTTTGTGCTACCGGAAAGGGATTGAAGGCGCGTACTTGACGTGAGATTTCTACCGCACTTTTTGTCCAATCAATCATTGCTTCGGATTTCTCTAACTTGTGCGCATACGTGACCAATGATTCATCTTGGGGAGTAGCTGGCAAAATGCCGTTAACCGCTAAAGTTGCCATTGCATCTACCATCAACTTCGCGCCAATGCCACTTAAGGCATCATGCAAAGTTTGTGTAGTATCCACGTCAGAAATCGGCACGACCCCACGACTTACCATCGCACCAGCATCCAAGGCAGGCACTACCTCCATAATGGTTACACCAGTTTCTACATCTCCTGCGAGCAACGAGCGATGGATCGGTGCTGCACCACGCCAGCGTGGTAATAAGGATGCATGAATGTTATAGCAGCCATACCGTGGCATATTCAGCACAACAGTAGGAATAATCAGCCCGTAAGCTGCAACTATCATCACATCGGCATTTACCTCAGAAATAGATGCTTGGACTTCAGTATCTTTTAAGGAAACTGGCTGAAATACATTAAGCTGATGTTGTGTCGCCAAAATTTTAACTGGGCTGGCTTTAAGCTTCATACCACGCCCTGCGGGCCGGTCTGGCTGGGTTAGAGCCATCACTACTTCATGCCCTGCTTCAATTAACGCAGCCAGCGCAGGTACGGCGAATTCTGGCGTACCAGCAAAGATAATTTTCATGATTGATATTTTAGGTGTGAATTTATCAGGTAATTTAAAAGGCTTGGTTTAAAAGCCGCGGCAACATTTAGCGTTCGCGTTGCAACTTTAACATTTTGTTTTTAATGCGATTCCGTTTAAGGGGTGACAAGTACTCAACAAATACTTTACCAAGCAAATGATCCATTTCATGTTGAATACATACACTTAATAAACCATCTGCTTTCAAGGTAAATTTTTTACCTTCACGGTCTAAAGCTTCAACGGTGACTTGGTCTGCTCTCGTTACACTTTCGTAAATACCGGGCACAGACAAACAACCTTCTTCGTAATCTTTTTCGCCACTTTTTGCAATAATTTTGGGATTAATAAAAACCTGCAGATGGTCTTTAGTTTCACTGGTATCAATCACAATCAACTGGATATGTTGATTCACTTGTGTAGCGGCCAAACCTACTCCTGGCGCGTCATACATTGTCTCCGCCATGTCATCGACCAAACGACGAATTGTCGCATCCACCTCTTTTACGGGTTTTGCCACCGTATGCAAACGCGGATCTGGATAGCTGAGTATATTTAAAATTGCCATAAAAGTACTGTTGTTTCCATAAAAGCTTGATTGTTGAATGAATTACGTGATAAATTTAACGTAATTTCGCGGCATTGCCACGTATTTTTTACTGCTATTTAACGTTTAATTGACTGAGGTCAACATATGTTCCGCCACATTATAACGCTGCTCATGTTTTGTTGCATAAGCTTAAGCATCCATGCTCAAGAAGTTGCACTCAAAAATAACCATCCTGACCGTCATGTGGTGGTTAAGGGCGACACATTATGGGGTATCTCCGGTAAGTTTCTTAAAGACCCATGGCAGTGGCCAAAAGTTTGGCAACTTAATCGTGCACAGATTAAAAACCCGCATTTAATCTATCCCGGTGATGTCATTGTGCTTGATATGAGTAGTGGCTCTCCGCAACTACGCTTGTTACGCGAAACCGTTACTTTACAACCAGGTGTGGTCATTGAGCCGCTAGAAAAAACTGCAATCTCTACAATATCCCTTAATGTTATTGCACCATTTTTAAACCAACCACTTGTTATTGAAAAAGACCAGTTGGCAACATCACCAAGAATAATTGCAGGCCAAGATAATCGCGTTGTATTAAGTCCAGGCACGCGGATTTATATCAATAAAATTGAAGAAGGTGATGGCATTAACTGGTTTGTATACCGCCCGGGTGGCGAGTTAGTTGATCCTGATACTAAAGAAGTGCTGGGCACAGAAGCAACGTATTTAGGTGATGCCGCTATTACTAAATACGGCGAACCAGCAAGTGCTGATATCGTTAAAGCAAAAGAGGAAATTTTTGCTAGAGACCGCTTAGTACCCACCAATGACATCGTTGAGACCAGCTTTGTACCGCATGCGCCTGATGCAGAGATAACAGGGCGCATTATCAATATTTATGGCGGAGTTGCTGAAGCTGGACCAGAAAGCATCGTTTCTATCAGCCGAGGTTCTGCAGACGGTATTGAAGTCGGCCATGTACTTGCGATTAATCGCTATGGTCGTGTGATTAAGGATCCCGAATCTCCAAAAGGAAAAGAAACCAGCTTTACATCAAAATTAAAAGGGCTATTCAAAAAAGACAGTGAAAAACTAGCTACAAAGAATGGTGAATTAATACTTGAGCCAGGTATGGTTAAATTACCAGATGAGCGCATAGGCTTATTGATGGTATTCCGTGTATTTGATCGTGTATCTTATGCTCTAGTGATGCAGGCATCACAGCCAATCAATAAGTTAGACTCGGTCAATACGCCGTAACTTTTAACTCATTCTGTCTATGCAAAATGACTATAGCGATGAAATTACAGAAAAATCGTTATGGATTAGCCTAAGTTTTGTACATGGTGTTGGCGCACAAACGTTTTTCCAGCTGTTAAAAGCATTCGGCAGCCCAAGCAATATTTATTCGGCAAGCGGTAAGCAATTAAAAGAAGTTGTTTCAGAAAAAATTGCCGCTGAAATTATCAAAGGCATTGATGAAGACGCTTTAGCCGATTCTCTGACTTGGCTTTCCCAAGCCAACAATCATCTTGTCACCCTAGCGGATCCTGATTACCCTAAAGCACTACTGGAAATTACTGACCCTCCTCCACTGCTATACGCTAAGGGCAATTTAGCACTGTTAAATCAACCGGGCATTGCCATAGTCGGCAGTCGTAACGCTTCCGTGCAAGGTGAAAAAAATGCTGAGGCTTTTGCCGAGGGCTTATGCGGTTTTGGCTTATGTGTGGTCAGTGGATTAGCATTAGGTATTGACGGCGCGGCACATCGGGGTGCTTTAAAAGCGAATGGTTCCACTATAGCTGTAGTAGGTACAGGACTTGATATCGTTTACCCAGCCAAACATCGTGATTTAGCGCATCAAATTGTACAGCGTGGTTTGATTGTTTCTGAGTTCGCTTTAGGTACGCCCTCAAAACCGCAAAACTTTCCCAAGCGTAATCGCATCATTAGCGGCTTGAGTTTAGGCTGTCTAGTAGTAGAAGCTAACCTGCAAAGCGGCTCGCAAATTACCGCGCGTTTAGCGGCTGAACAAGGCCGTGAAGTATTTGCCATTCCAGGTTCCATCCATTCGCCGATGTCCAAGGGTTGCCATCAACTCATCAAACAGGGTGCTAAATTGGTGGATAGTCTGCAAGATATAGTAGAAGAACTGGATCTTAATAAAAATAATTCCGGCACTGCTAACGTCATAAATAGTGATGAAATTAGCAAGAAGACTGCCACACTCAATCCAATACTTGACCTGATGGGATATGAACCCATTACTTTAGAAAATTTAGTGCAATTAAGTCGCTTGACGGTAAGCGAAGTTTCATCCATGCTGATGTTATTGGAATTACAAGGGAGTGTCGCAAGCTTAACAGGCGGACAGTTTCAAAAACTAGCCTAATTAAGCACCATAAATAAACTGTGTAACAAGATTCAATCCAGCCTTATAACTTATTAGTAAATTTAACTTGGTTAAATTCATTAATTTATAAATTTCAAGCTTGGATTGTGCATAAACCATAACGCTTAAGTCGAAAAATCTTAAGTCAAAACTTTATTTAACTGCTTTCATTAAAAGCCACTTTATTTAA
>DASQFK010000032.1:0-3788 GCA_035633175.1 Methylotenera sp. | reverse complement strand
TTTCAAGCATAGCGTGATCAATTGGTTTCACAAAGCGCATGTTAACAACGGTTGCATCCAATTGTTCGCCAGCTTCTAAGCAAGCAGGCAGCATGCTGCCAAAGCTTAAAATGGCGATTTTATGCGTAGTATTTGTTTTAGCTGTTTTTGTTGCATTACGTTTTATTTCTGCTGAACCAATATTGATTGCTTGCATTTTTGGTTCGATGATGGCGCCTGTTCCACTTCCGCGAGGGTAGCGCACGGCGGCGATACCATTGTATTGAAAGCCTGTATACAACATTTGCCTGCACTCATTCTCGTCGCTAGGTGCCATAATCACAATGTTAGGGATACACCGCAAAAAGCTCAAATCGAAACTACCCGCATGTGTAGGACCATCTGCACCGACTAAGCCGGCGCGATCAATCGCCAATAACACGGGTAAATTTTGCAGCGCCACATCATGGATAAGTTGATCATAAGCACGTTGTAAAAATGTGCTGTAAATAGCCACTACAGGTTTCAGGCCATCGCATGCCATGCCTGCTGCAAACGTAAGCGCATGCTGCTCGGCAATGCCTACGTCAAAATAGCGTTCAGGATATAGTTCTGCAAAGGCATTCAAGCCTGAGCCATCGCACATAGCAGGCGTAATGCCGATCAAGCGTTCATCCAGTGCTGCCATATCCACCAGCCAGTCACCAAAAACCTGGGTGTAGGTTTTTTTAGCGTTATTTGCAATAGCGTCGCCATTGAATGGGTCAAATTTACCTACACCATGAAATTTATTGGGGTTATCTTCGGCAGGTTCAAAGCCCTTGCCTTTTTTTGTCACGATATGTAAAAACTGCGGACCACTTAATTGCTTGATATTGTGCAAAGTATCAATCAGCGCGTCCAAATCATGCCCGTCGATTGGACCGATATAGTTAAAACCAAACTCTTCAAACAAAGTGCCGGGTGTGACCATCCCTTTAACATGTTCCTCTGCGCGTTTGGCAAATTCCATCATGGGCGGTACTGCAGAAAGTACTTTTTTCCCAGATTTTTTGACAGTTCCATAAAAGCTGCTGGAAAGTAATTTAGCCAAATAGTTATTCAGTGCACCAACATTGTTGGAAATACTCATGTCGTTGTCATTCAATACAACCAGCAAGTTAGCATCCATGTCTCCCGCATTGTTTAATGCCTCAAACGCCATGCCTGCAGTCATTGCGCCATCGCCAATAATCGCGACGGCACGTCTTTCCAGTCCGGCTTTTTGTGCAGCAACAGCCATGCCTAGAGCAGCAGAAATGGAAGTGCTAGAGTGACCTGTGCCAAAAGTGTCGTATTCGCTTTCAGAGCGACGTGGAAAACCTGCAATGCCTTGCGGTTTGCGTAGGCTTTGCATTTTCTCGCGGCGCCCGGTAAGTATTTTATGTGGATAAGTTTGATGACCTACATCCCACACCAATCTGTCGTCAGGGGTATTAAACACGTAATGAAGCGCAATCGTCAGCTCAACCACACCTAAGTTAGAGGCTAAATGCCCGCCAGTTTTTGCAACACTGCCGATTAAAAATGACCGCAATTCTTGCGCGAGCTGAATGAGCTGCTTACGCTCAAGGTGGCGTAATTGTAGGGGAGAGTTAATCGTATCGAGTAAAGGGGTCATTTTTTGATAGGTATTGTTTTAAGGCAACATTAAAAACTGCATTGTTAAAAACCTGCGCTGTTAAAAACTACGTTGCGTAATAAAACCGGCTAACTCACGCAAACGCTTAGCATCGTCACCAAAGGGTTTAAGTGCAGTAATCGCATCTTCATATAGTTGCTGTGCATGCTGTTTTGCAAGGTTCAAGCCTAATATGGTCACATAGGTAGGTTTGTTACTATCGGCATCTTTGCCCGCGGTTTTTCCAAGCGTAGCAGTGTCGGCTTCTACATCCAAGATATCATCAACTACTTGAAACGCTAAGCCGATATTTTGAGCGTAAATACGCACCGCAGCAATTTTCTCATCTGAGCCATTGACCGCACCTAAAACAGCCGCGGCTTGAATAAGCGCACCCGTTTTTAAATGGTGCATCGATTCAAGCTCTGTTTGTGAGAGCGGTTTCCCCACTGACGCTAAGTCAATAGCCTGACCGCCAGCCATTCCAGTAGAGCCTGCCGCTTTTGCTAAAACATTAAGCATGCTAACTTGCTGGCTGGCTTGTGAACATAAATTGGCTTGAGACAATACTTCAAAAGCCAAACTTTGCAGCGCATCGCCTACCAATAATGCTGTGGCATCATCATATTGTTTATGGGTGCTAGGTTTGCCTCGACGTAAATCGTCGTCGTCCATACATGGCATATCGTCATGCACTAATGAATAGGCATGTATCAATTCAACTGCACTAGCGGCCGCATCTGCTATGCCAGTGTTTGTCTGGCAAAGTTCAGCTGCTGCGTAACACAACAACGCACGCACGCGCTTGCCGCCACCTAATACACTGTAGCGCATCGCGCTGTGCAACACTTGTGGTGCTAAATCGGTGGATGGCAAAGTTTTATCCAGCACTTGCTCAATTTGCTGTTGCTTAGCTTTCACCCAAGCTGAAAAATCCATCATGTTTGAAGCGGTCATGTTTAAGGATGCCATTTATTCGGATTGAAATGGCGTTAACTGATTTTTATCATTCAGCATTTGTACTTGTTGTTCTACATCAGCCAGTGATTTTTGACAAAACTGGAGAAGAGCGTTGCCGCGTTTATACGCAGCCAATGATGCTTCCAAAGGCATTTGGCCAGATTCCATTTGCGCGACGATGTTTTCAAGCTCAGCGAATGCCTGCTCAAAATTCTGCAGAGTTTCAGAGGTGGATTTAGCGGTGGATTTGCTATTGGTGGCAGACATAATAATAATTAATAGACATCAAGCCGCTATTCTACCAAATCCTGCTGCAAAACCTGCTGTAAAAAATCTCGAATATCTGCAATCTCTTGAGCACATAGTGAATGCGCCATGCTGTATTCATGCCAATTGACGAGATATTGACTACTTTGTAGTGTAGCAAGTGAAACTTTTGCGCTTTCTATGGTAATTACATCATCAAAAATACCGTGTGCCATAAAGATAGGTAGCTTTGCATTAGCCGTGTTTGCTTCGGCTGCTAATGTAGATTTAAGTGGTAAGTATGTAGACAATGCCAGCACGCCAGCCAGTTTTTTAGGGTAACGCAATGCAGTATGCAAGGCTAGCGCGCCACCTTGCGAAAATCCGGCGATAACAATTTTTTCCGCCGCAATTCCTTTGTCAATTTCCAATTGAATCAATGTGTTAATGTAGTTCTCGCTATTTCGGATACCTGCGTCATCTTCTTTGCTGATAGGCGTTAATCCGTAGACATCATACCAAGCCGGCATGATGTAACCATTATTCCGCGTGATTGCCATATCGGGCGCATGCGGCAAAATAAATCGTACATTGGGCAGGTTTAACTCATGCACAATTGGTTCAAAATCGTAGCCATCCGCCCCTAAGCCATGTAACCAAATCACGCTGGCATTAATTTTGCTGGAATTACTAGTAACTATTTCTAAAGGTGGTTTCATCGTGTAAAAATTTGAAGTGGTAATTATTTGAGTGTGAAATGTAAACTAAAGTAAGACAATAACTAGATTGCTATTAAATATATTGATAAGCATTAAAAACTAATGAAATCATAGCATTATATTTAAGAAGCGATTACCAAAAATCAGTAACCACTATATAAAAACTACATGCAAAAAGCTATTTTATAAAATGCAAATAAAAATATTAGGCTGTAGCGGCGGAA